>JAJQBC010000061.1 GCA_021203465.1 Lachnospiraceae bacterium
CAGCGCCGCGCACCATGCCAGTCTGCTCGTCATCAAATGAAAGTCTGGATTTTTTTCTTCTGGATTAGATTTTTCCTCCTGTGGGAAACCATCAGAGCGTTTTTCCGAAGAACGCCGTTCCTCCGATGATGCCCTTTCTGCTTTTCGCTGATAGCCCTGCGTCTGCGCTTTTTTCCGCGCATGGGATTCATCACCTTTGGGAATATCCTCGTTTCTGGAATAAGACTCGCGGTAATTATCCAAACGCCCAGATTGTTGCTTTAATCGGCTTTCTCCATCAAAATCCGAACTTTCCGGCCTAAGCTCTGCTGAATCAGAATTGACAGGCACAATACCCGACGCCGCTGATAACGTCTTTGGAAGATTTGTGGTCGTTTGCAACATAGACCTCGCTTGCTCCGTTTTCTGCGGTAACGCTGGCATATCGGATACATTCTGCGGTGGCGCTGTATCACCCGCACCATCCCGTAATAGCGGCTTTAAGTCGGATGTTTCCTGTGATAAAGATCGCGTATCTTCTGCCCCCGGCGGCGCTTCTACCCTGCCAGCGTCTTTACTGGCAATCCGAGCTGTTTCTGCCCTGATACGCCGTTTGCGATTGTTTCCGGCTTCAGAGACATCCAATAATTCAGAATCTCTTGCCGAATGCTCTGACACTGCCTGGAATCTCGCTGAATGGGTTTGTAAAGTATACTGTCCTGTTATAGCATTAGGAGAACCTGTTTCCGTCGGTACATCTCCGCTACTCACTTCACTGCTGTAGCTCTCTGAGCTATGCTGAACGTGCTGTGCTTTTGATACCTCGGAAACCACTGACATTCCAGTCTCAGCAGCAGGCGTTTCCTTATCCTGCAAAGCAGCACTGCCATAAAAGCTTTCTTCCTGTGGCCGAAGTACGTTCCCTTGTGCCTGAACTGGTGGTAAATCCATCTCAAATGACTGTATTGGATTCGCAGAATCAGAACCATCCGCAACATTATGGACTGCTTCTATTTCCGAAGTTCCATTTTCAGGAACCTGAAATTTCCTGCTCTGCCGCTGATAGTTCTTTCTTCTTTTGGGCTTTTCGTGAGATGGTTCCTCGTGTTCTCCCATCCTGTCCATCCGAACGGAATGAGAATTGAGCCGAGCGCCGCCTGCTGTATCATCTACAGCACTGTTTTCTGCTTCCGCAGGCTCTGCTTCACGCAGTTCCTCACGCTCACGGCTTCGCTCAAGAATGCTTTCTGAATATCCGCCAAAAAGGTCATGCGATTCTATGATTGACAGATTTTCTACAGCAGACATTGCTGACCTTTCCCGAACAGCTTCTCCAGAAAATGTTTGTTCCGTCTCCCGAAGCGGCTCCGTTGTAAGCGCTGCTTCCTTTTCCGGAACGGATTTTCCTGTAGCCGCCGTTTCTGCCTCTTGGAGTGATCTCTCTGAAAACAGTGTTTCTTTCCCACGAACAGGCTCCGCTATGGTATCTTCTTCGTTATTCTTTGAAAAACTCAGCCGATGCCGTTCGTACAGGTGGGGTTCCACTGGTTGACCAGCATCGTGTTGCTCACTGACTAAATTAAAGCGCTGTCTGCTATCGACAGAATATGAATCCTCAAGCTCCGCTGCCTGATAAGAAGGGTGCTCCATTGCACCAAGCGCTGTCACGGGTTCGGAAACTGCGGCAAACGGAGAATCTCGCGCAATCGTTTCCACCTGCACTGTTTCCGATTCTGACCGCGGTTCTGTTCCAGATGTCTCCACTGTCGGCTCCGCATTGTTAATTCTCTGCTGACGCCGCCGTTTTCTTGTCCCAGCTGCTTCCTCGCCAGAGCCGTCTATTCCAACCCTTGCACGAACAGGCTGCTCATCCTGACTATCCATCCGTTCAGAAGCGTCACCCTCGAATTTCCGGCTGATTGAAATGCTTTCCCCGGTATGAAGATTTTTCTCCGTCAGACCTTCCCGGCTCATTTTCTGAACCTTTTTCTCTCCAGCTTCAAATTTGCGCCCTGCCATGCTGCTTCACCTCCTCCCCCGGCCGCACATCTCAAACCTCCGGCTGGGAATACAATTCCCACCGGCTCAACACCGCGTCACTACTCTCCATCGCCAGAGCACTTTGATTTATCGCCATACGTTCTGAAATCTCTCCAAGGGAAAGCAGGCGCGTATTCTCATACATCATGTCCACATAGGATGCCAACTCCAGCATATCATCGAGCATCTCATAGAAAATCTCTTCCCCGTCTCCCTCAAAAACAGGGCGCTGCACGCAGATGATATACTTTCTGCACCCTTTACAGTGTCTGTTCTTTTTCTTAATCTTCTTCATCGGTGTCCTCCATCTCATTTCTTGCCTCTACTTCCTCTGGTTTCGTGGTCATCAGAGAATAGAGCTTTGTCGTCTTATCGAACTTATCCTTAAACGGGATGATCGTGCTTCCGTAGAAAAGAAGCCCTTCTCCTTCACCGCTGTTCGTCACATAGGAGAGCTGATACGGCGAAATATTGAGCTGCTTTGCGAGAATCTGCCGGTCCCCGGATGCCTGGTTGAGCATCAGGATAAAATCGCTGTTCTCAAAAATGTTCTCTATCTCCCTGCTGGCAAGCAGGTCTTTGATGTTCTGAGTCACTCCCGTCGGACAACCGCCCCATTTTCGGAACCGCTTCCAAATCTCCACACTGTAAGCGGCGGTCTGTTCTTCTTTTAGCAGAAGATGGAACTCGTCAATATAGTATCGTGTGGACTTATGACTGTTCCGGTTGAGCGTTACCCGGTTCCAGACCTGATCCTGAACAATCAGCATCCCCAGCTTTTTCAGCTGTTTTCCAAGTTCCTTAATATCGAAGCAGACGATCCGGTTATCCAGTTCCACGTTGGTCTGGTGGTTGAACACCTTCAAAGAACCGTTCACATAAATCTCAAGGGCTGTCGCTATGCGCTGTGCCTGTGTCTCCTTTTGGTTCCGCAGGCAGGCATACAGATCACCGAGCACCGGCATATTCTCCGGCACCGGATTTTCAAAATACTTCTGGTACACCAGCGGCAGGCAGCGGTCAATCACCGATTTTTCCTCTGCTTCAATGCCGTTTCTGGAACCCATAATCAGTTCACACAGGGACAATACAAAATCCGACTTCACGCCAAGCGGATTGTCATCGTCCGAATAGTCCATATTGATGTCCATCGGATTGATATAATCCCTGCTCGTCGAGGAAATATGGATTACCTGGCCTCCCAGTGCATGAACCAGCGGGTAATACTCGCCCTCCGGGTCGCAGACGATAATATCGTCATTCGTCACAAAGAACGCATTGGTCATTTCCCGTTTCGCAGCAAAGGATTTGCCGCTGCCTGGTGTACCAAGGATCAGGCCGTTCGGATTCTTGAGTTTCTTGCGGTCTACCATAATCATGTTGTTGGAGAGGGCATTCAGGCCATAGTAGAGGGATTCTCCTGGCATGAACAATTCCTGTGTCGTAAACGGCACGAAAATCGCTGTTGCTGTTGTCGTCAGCGCCCGTTTGATCGGCACATGATTGACGCCCAGCGGCAGGCTGCTCATCAGTCCCTCTTCCTGCAGGTAATCCAACCGGCGCAGCACACAGTTATATTTCTGTGCGATGCCAGCGGTCTGGAACACCGCATTGTCCAGCTCCTGCTTCGTATCTGCCGTATTCAAAAACAGCACAGTCACAAGGAACATCCTCTCATTCCGGCTCTGCAGATCATCCAGCATCTTCTTTGCCTCACCGCCGTACGTGGACAGATCTGATGGAATAATGTCCATATCGTATCCGGAGCGAACCGCCTTTTTCTGCTCCTCGATCTTCATTCGGGTAATGTCTGTCACCTGGCTCTTCAGCAGTTTAATCGGTG
>JAJQBC010000073.1 GCA_021203465.1 Lachnospiraceae bacterium
ATTATAATCTCACTCATCCTTTTTGTAAATATACAAAACTTGCAGAGATAGCGTAAGTTTATTGTAGGAATCAAACGGACAGAATCGCCCCTAACGATGTGTTATGATTACTATTCCAGTTTATTCCCTTTGGGCCTTTTTTACAAGCCCCATATCTGATTCTTGAGCGCCGCAATCTTCTTTATCTGTGGATACGGAATCGTATATACTGGTACATTGGCCAGGTTCCCTAACCGTTTCCTGTTCGCACGCTCCATCCCAAGCATTTCACTTGCACTGAAAATGACTTCTTCTGCACCAGCGGCCTTTTTTAATTGCTTCTTCTGGTACCGGACAAGTTCCAACATATCCCCGCCGTTCTTCTTATACACCCTCAGCCTCGCCATTCTGTCTGCACCAACGATCGACCAGCCCAGCGGACGTGAACTCATCCGGTCTGAATAAATGTGGCTGACATGCCCTTCCGCGCTGCAATGGATGTTGTCCTTCCGGTTTTTCACTCCATTCATGATTGCCGCCCAGTTCCCCAGAATATACTGTCTTGATGCCTCTACAGCCTTCCTCTTGCCTTCGCTTTCTGTGATGGCCAGAATCCGCTCAAAAACCCTTTCCGCATCTTTCTTCCTTTTACCATTGATCGCCCGCCAGAGCTCGCTCCTCGCATCCGGCGTGGAATCCTTCAGATGGGATGTTGCGGCGATGATGTACTTATGCATATGGTATTTATCCAGCACAAACTTCGCTTTCCCATGCTGCCTTGCTCCTGACCTTATCCATTCCGCACCGTCCCCATTTACATAGATACGTTCCAGATATTCCCCGTCATAGGCATTCTCGATATAACCGTATACTTCCTTCCAGAGCGTCCGGTTCCCTTCGCTCCCTTCATAGCCGCCGCCAAAATATCTTACCTGTACCAGCTCATGCCGTTCCCCTTCTGCACGGATTCCTTCATAAACATAAACAAGCCGGGGCATAAAGGTATTACTCCGCGGCTTCTGGATGTCCCCTTTCTTCTTCAGATACTGCAGTGCTACATGGTCCTCGTCGGCATCAATGTAAAGTGTCTTCACCTGCCGTTTTTCTGCTGGTACAGGAGACGCAGGAAACTCCAACGTGTGCAGCTTTTCCATGACAGTCACCTTACTGACAGCGTCTCCGGCAATGCTGGCATTCAGGCCGCCCTTTCGATAGCTGCTGTCAGCTGCTTCCTCCAGAATTCTCGCGACAGCATCCTCCGTCAGCCGTTCTCCCTGTTCAAAGCCCATCAACCGATCCAGGAGATAGCATCGTCCTCCCGTCTTCGGATTATGGAAATAGGTCTTATGATAGGTCACTTCACCTAACGAAGCCAGCTTTGACACCCTGTCACGTCGGATCACCTGCCAACCTGGACGCAGATCTTTCCGGTCACGTAGCAGCTGGTCGTAAAACTCCCATTCCTCCGCAATCATGGACAGACCAAGTTTTACGACATTCTCTGTCACGCCCGCCACCATCTCTGCTACCTTTGTGAGATCTGCTGCGTAATTAACAAAAACTTTTTCTAAATTTTTTACCCCTTCTGCCTGAAACTGCTGTATACTGTTAATCATAGAAAGCACCTTCCTTATCTGCGGATTTTGTCTGTCAACTTAATCCTAACACAAAGTTGGTGCTTTCTTTTCTGTCTATTTAATTCTCCTACAAAAACTTTACCCTAGCACTTGCAGAGAAATATCCATGCATTTTCACTTTTTATTGAGTGTTCAGCATACAATGCTTTCAATTTCTCAATGCGTGTGCTTTTGTTGCAGTGCGTTTCCCTACCGAGAAAGAGTTTCCATAGTTTTGTTATTAACTTTTCCGGCGCGGCCTTTCGCGCATCGCTGAGATAAATTTCCTGTTTATATCTTTATATATCTCCTGTTTTTGGTCACAGCAGTGGCCTGAATCAGTCCCAGAGAAATCAATTCGTTAAGCAGCTGTCTGGTTCGCGGCAGTTTTACCCCTAATACATCTGCGATTTCCTGTGAACTGTATGGCTTACCTTTTTCCATAAACTCGAAAATTTCCCGTTGCCTTGCTGAAAGAGAATTCAACAGTTCTAAGTGCATGGATTTCGCTGATTTTTCCGCTGATTCCGCTGATTTTTCCGCTGTTTCCGCTGATAAGTCTTCCGATTCGTCTGATTTTTCTTCTGATTGCCCTGCCGACAGCAGCAATGTCAGCGTAACCTGATTCATAACAGTATCCTCATCAAGCTCTGGGCGCTGCCACCCATTATCAGCCCATACATTCAGTATCTTTGGAAAACCGGAGCCCGCATTGTCTCCAAAACCAATCATCCGAAGCATCGTCTGCATATGCGGATTCCTCGCTTTCGAGTTCCCGCCACTGTAAATCTGTTCCTTCGGCAGCTTTAAGCTTCCCGGATTTGTAAAAGTGAATCCATCTGCTGTCTTGATAATCTTAAGCACCCCTGCGTCCATCCGATAGTCCGAATGAATAATCAGATTCACGAACGCCTCGCGGATTGCCTCGTGCACCGGTGTGTCATCTATCCGTTGCATGTTCTTCAAGGCAAACGGTCTTTTCGGGTTCTCCGTCAGTCTGGGCAAAACCTTCATGAAAAAGTTGAACAGATTATTTTCCCAGGTTCCATCATAAGTAAGCCGATCTGTCCAGCGCTGCGCCTCGCCTGCCCCTGTTTCGTCGCGATAGTCCATGAAAATATTATCGAATTCATCGCGGATTGCGAGTCCTGTTCCGAACATCATAAGTCCCGCCACTGTAAGCCCCTCCAGCTCATCTCTGCGGTCTCTGCGATAACCGCCCAGCATCTCCAGAAATTCTTGGTCCGGCAGCTCCCTCCATACATGATTCGGATGACTTGTATTAAACATGACGCGATATCTACCCAGTGAATCTATATCAATGTCATTCATCGTGAAGCCCTCAAGAATGGTACTGTCATTCCCTTCTGAGCTTTGATCACGAATCATAGCCCTGACTTCATACTCTTTCGCGTGATAGTCCCCCCTCATGATTTCTCTTATAAGTTCCCTTAAACGGATTTTCTCCCTTATAGACAGGACGCATCATGTATTCCTGCGACAAGAACGGGAACAAATGAGTACGAAGATTAAAACAACTCTTTCAGGATCAGTCTGGTGAGACCCTCGTTATCGCCCGGCTGTACACGCTTTACCTTTGGCTCCCGTCCATACCCGAACTCATCCCTGACAGCAGAGCGTATCCGCGTACCGCCGTGAAAGCCATGAATCACGCGAACCTCGTAGACCGCCTTTCCGGCGCCGTTCACTTTTTTATGAATAGCAGCCAGCGCCTTTTCAACCGTCATGCCATGCACATCTATTGTAATAATCGGTTCTGATAACATTACAGTTCCTTCCTCTGTCCTATGCGCTCTCATCATATCACATCGGATTTTGCCTGACAAATCATTCTGTTGAACGAAATTTCGCAAATCCGCAAAAATGTCCGTTGCAGGCCACAAAGAATTGTAGTATACTTTTAGAAAACCAGACAGGGGAGCTCGTGCGACGGGCTGAGAGGAGGCTAAGGAGCCTCGACCCTTATACCTGATTTGGATAATGCCAACGTAGGGACGATGTACAGGAATGATTGCAGGAGACGCCCCGGCGTTTCCTGTTTTTATGGGAAGGAGAAAATTGTTATGAAACAGAACGATGCGACAAGAAAACTGGCAATGGCAGGCGTGCTGACGGCGCTGGCCGTAGTGGGAAGCCTCCTGAGCTTCCCGGTGGCGGGCAGCAAATGCGCGCCGGTGCAGCACATGGTAAATATCCTCGCGGCGGTCATTCTCGGTCCCGGCTGGGGCGTTGGCATCGCCCTCTGCGCGAGCCTCCTCCGGAATCTGCTGGGACTGGGTACGCTGATGGCCTTCCCGGGCAGTATGGTCGGCGCGCTCTGCTGCGGTCTCATGTACGCGGCGATGAAGAATCTCAGCCTGACTTGCGTGAGCGAAGCACTGGGAACCGGAGTGCTCGGCGGCCTGGCGGCCTGGCCGGTGGCGAAGCTTCTGATGGGCGCGGAGCCCGCGGGACTCTTCGTCTATATCGTGCCCTTCCTCATCTCCACGGTCGTGGGCAGCATTCTTGCTTTTGTGCTGATCACGGTTTTGGAAAAGGGCGGCGTCATGCGGCAGCTGAAGGGAGCGCGCTGAAATGAGTGCTGCGAACAGAAGACCGGCGGTCCACTGCCTGACCAATCCGGTGACCATGCAGGACACTGCCAATATCCTGCTGGCCGCGGGTGGCAGCGCGATCATGGCGCAGGAACCCGCGGAGGCCGCGGAGATCACTGCGATCTGCCAGGCGACGCTTCTCAATACCGGTGTGCCAGACAAAGAAAAATTTGAAGCCTGCATTCTGGCCGGGCAAAAGGCAATGGAGCTCGGACATCCGATCGTACTCGATCCGGTAGGCGCAGGCGCGAGTGCATTTCGCAGGGATGGACTTGCGAAACTGCTCTCACAGGTTCAGGTTTCGATCATCCGCTGCAATCAGGAGGAGGCGCGCGCGCTGCTGGGACTCAAAAGTATTACCTCCGGCGGCGTCGAAAGCAGCGTCACGCTGTCAGTCTCCGAACAGGAAACCCTCGCGCAAAACCTCGCTCTGGCTTATCGCTGCACGACTCTGGTGAGTGGAAATACGGATGCGGTATCGGATGGCGAGCACGTCGTCCTGCTGACAGAAGGGGACTCCCGTATCTCCCGTCTGACCGGCGGCGGCTGCATGCTCTCCGCTCTGTGTGCCCTGCTCTGCGCCGAGGGACTGCCCGCATTCGACGCGGCGCAGACCGCGGGACGGCTCTGGCGGGAAAGCGCCGCGGAAGCGGGCAGACGCACCGACTGTGAGCAGGGCGGTATGGGAACCTTCCATCAGTATTTGTTTGACGCGGCGGAGAAATTTTTTAATCCATGCGTCAAAACTTTCACTCCATAACATTATGAATCATTTTTTGATACCTTAAAGGTTCTATCTGCTACACACATGAAAGGAATAAGAAAGAAACCATGAAGATTACTTCAGACACCCTCCGGCTTTACGCGGTGACGGACCGCAGCTGGCTGCGGCCCGGCGAGACCCTCGCCTCGGTGATCGAGGAGCTGCTGAAGGCGGGCGTCACCTGCGTCCAGCTAAGAGAAAAACATGCCGAGGAGGAGCTGCTGCTCCGCGAAGCCTCCACGCTGCGTGAACTCTGCACGCAGTACCAGGTTCCGCTGATCATCAACGACCGCCCCGATATCGCCATAAAGGTCCGGGCGGACGGCGTTCACGTCGGGCAGTCGGATATGGCGATCAGCGAGGCCAGAAAGATTCTCGGAGATCAATATCTCATCGGCGGCAGCGCGCATAATGTGGCGGAGGCTCTCGCGGCGCAGCGCGCCGGAGCGGACTACATTGGCTGCGGAGCCGTCTTTGGCAGTCACACCAAACAGGATGCCACAAACCTGTCCACGCAGGAGCTGCGCGCGATCTGCGAGGCGGTCTCGATCCCTGCGGTGGCGATCGGCGGCATTTCCCTTGACAACGTGGCAGGGCTTCAGGGGACCGGCATCGCGGGCGTCGCCATCGTCAGCGGGCTCTTCGCTGCGGAAGATAAGACGGCGGCTGTCGCCCGCTTCCTGAAGTGTCTGCAAAATATTCCGGGCTGATCTTACGATTTGCGCAGGTAAATGCCCGTTTTTCAGGAATCCTGCTCTTGAGAAAAACGCGGTTTCTGACCGTTTTTTCAGCGGCGGGCCGGGGGCACCACCTTCCGTCGCTATAGAAAAATAGTGCTGAATTACGAAAGGAGAAAAACGATGAAAACAGCATTATCAATCGCCGGAAGTGATTCCAGCGGAGGCGCCGGTATTCAGGCGGATATCAAGACTATGACAGCCAACGGCGTCTACGCCATGAGCGCAGTCACGGCCTTAACTGCCCAGAACACAACCGGCGTTATCAGTATTCTGGAGGCGACTCCTGCATTTTTACACGACGAGCTGGAGGCGGTATTCACCGACATCTTTCCCGATGCGGTGAAAATCGGTATGGTCAGCTCGGGCGCGTTAATCCGCGAGATCGGCGAGGAACTCCGAAAATATGAGCCGAACAATATTGTCGTCGACCCCGTGATGGTCGCGACGAGCGGTGCGAAGCTCATCAGCGACGACGCGATCGCGGTACTGAAAAGCGAGCTGCTCCCGCTGGCCACCGTCCTGACGCCGAATATCCCGGAGGCGGAAGTTCTCTCCGGCATGGAGATTCACAACGCCACGGACATGGAAACTGCGGCAAAGACAATCGGCGATGTCTGGCATTGCGCCGTCCTCTGCAAGGGCGGGCACTCCGTCAATGACGCCAATGACCTGCTCTATGCGGACGGTGAGCTGTACTGGATCAAAGGAAAGCGCATCGACAATCCCAACACGCACGGAACCGGCTGCACGCTCTCGAGCGCGATCGCCGCGAACCTTGCGAAGGGCTTTCCATTGAAGGAGGCAATCATCCGCTCCAAAGCCTACATATCGGGCGCACTCGGCGCGATGCTGGATCTCGGCAAGGGTTCCGGCCCCATGAACCATGTCTTTGATCTGAGCGGCGAGTACGCAAAGGAAGCGCAGCAAGAATAACAAACCGCCCGCTTTGCTGCCCGGCACCTGAATTCTCAGACGTCCGTTCAGCAAGGCGGGCGGTCTTCTCTCAATACGGTACAGTCAGTCGAGCAGGCTTGCCTTCGCGTCAACCTGCGCGCAGCTCAGATTGTTCTCAATCACGCGAATTCCGTACTTCTCAAAGCAGCTGTCCGGCACCATGCTCAGATTCTCCCAGCAGAACACATCATACTCAAAACCTACGCCTCTCTGTTCCGCCCGGGTGGAAAGAAAATCTCTGGCCGCCTGAAACAGTATATCTTTCACCTCGCGATCCTGCATGCCTGCGGGAATCGAGTACAGATTCACCTTCAATTCCTTACCGTCCTTACAGATCAGCGCAAATTCTCTTGTTCCCTTTTCCATATCCTTTACCGCCTTTCTCAGATTGTCCGTTTTATTTCGTTCAAAACATTATACCACAGGAAGAAGGAAATGACAATTTCGTCTCCTCCTCTTTATCAACCTTCTTTTGATGCCAGCGCGGCCGTCAGAAGCGCATATACATAAGGTGCGCCATATACGTTCAGACTTTTAGGACCATTAACTTCCTGCGGACGCTCACGCAGCCTGCGCAGGGCATACGTGAAGGTGCTGCGCGTGATCGAGCGCTCCCGCCGACTCGCGAACAGTTCCCCGCCCTTTATATAATAGGTAAATTCCAGTCCTTTTTTCGTGTAAAAGCTCTGCCCTTCATGCTGTAAAAGCCATTCCCACAGTGCTTCCCCGGAAGTGATTTCCCCCATCGCGCGTCCTCCCGCACTCTCCAACGGGGCGCCCCGCCGCCCCTGCTCTTTTCTGCGCTGAAAACAGCATAGCACGTTTCGCCCTGTATTGCACTATAATCGGCCATTTTTTCAATTTTGATAACTTTTCTCAGTACGGCTTGTTGGAATTGACTAACCGCCCGCGCAAAACGTATGATAATCCTATTACAAACGAGGAGGTACATATTGATGTTAAATTTTAACTGGGAAAAAATAGGTCTTTTCGTGGGCGGTGTCCTATTCGGAACCGCCGGTATCCAGATTCTCTCCAGCAAGGATGCGCGGAAGATCTATACGAACTGCACCGCCGCGACGCTGCGCGCGAAGGAGTGCGTCATGAAGACGGTGACCACAGTGCAGGAAAACGCGGAGGACATTCTGGCGGAGGCAAAGCAGATCAACGAAGAAAGAGAGGCTGAGGAAGCTGCCTGCGCTCAGGAAGCAACTGAGGAATAAGTCTTGAAATTCATTATCAAACACGACATCAGGGGACGTCTGCGCATCCACATGGTCCAGCCGCACATGAGCTGTGAGGAGGCGGACACCCTGCTTTATTATCTCAGCAGTCTGCCGGTTGTTAGCGAAGCAAAGGTATATGAACGCACCGCAGACGCGGTAATTCTTTACAGCGACGGCCGGGAGACGCTGCTCGCCGCTCTTCGGAGCTTCCGCTATGAAAGCACAAATGTCCCACAGGAGGTTCTTGATCACTCGGGCCGCAGTCTGAACCGATGCTATCAGGAAAAGCTGGTTCAGAAGGTCGCACTTCGCTGTGTCGGAAGGGTATTTGTCCCGTTCTCCGTGCGCGCCGCCTATACCGCGCTTAAGTCCCTGCGTTACCTTTGGGCCGGGCTGCGTTCCCTGGCCAAGGGAAGGCTCGACGTCTCCGTGCTCGACGCCGCGGCGATTGGCGTCTCCGTACTGCGGGCGGATTACAGCACGGCGGGTTCCGTCATGTTTCTGCTCGGCATCGGCGACATTCTGGAAGAATGGACACACAAAAAATCGGTCGGCGATCTCGCGCGCAGCATGTCCCTGAATGTCAGCCGGGTATGGCTGAAGCGGGATGGGCAGGAAATTCTGGTTCCCGCGCAGCAGATCTGCCCCGGCGACCTCGTCGTCATCCGCACGGGAAATGTCATCCCCTTCGACGGGCTCGTGTCTGAAGGAGAGGCCGAGGTCAACCAGTCGTCGCTGACCGGCGAAGCCGTAAGCGTCCACAAGGCGCTCGGCGGCTATGTCTACGCCGGTACGGTTGTGGAGGATGGCGAGCTGTGCATCGAGGTAAAGGCAGCTTCCGACTCCACGCGTTACGCAAAGATTGTCTCCATGATCGAGGACTCGGAGCGGCTGAAGTCCAGCACGGAGAGTCAGGCGGAATCTCTGGCGGACCGGCTGGTTCCCTACACGCTGGCCGGCACGGGTCTTGTCTATCTGCTGACCCGGAACACGACAAGGGCGCTGTCGGTGCTCATGGTCGACTTTTCCTGCGCGCTGAAGCTGGCAATGCCAATCTCGGTGCTGTCCGCCATCCGCGAGGCACATTCCCACAGCATCACCGTCAAGGGCGGAAAGTTTCTGGAGGCGGTCGCAGCCGCGGATACGATTGTATTCGACAAGACCGGTACGCTCACAAAAGCGCAGCCAACGGTGAAGGATATCGTCGTCATGGGCAAACATACGAAGGAGGATGCGCTGCGGGTCGCAGCCTGTCTGGAGGAGCATTTCCCGCACTCGATGGCGAAAGCCGTTGTGCAGGCCGCGAAGGAGCGGGGACTGGACCATGAGGAAATGCACTCGAAGGTCAATTACATCGTGGCGCATGGGATTTCCTCCTACATAGACGGACACAAGGTCGTCATAGGCAGTCACCACTTTGTCTTCGAGGATGAGGCGTGCGTGGTTCCTTCGGAATACATGGAACGCTATCTTGCGATCCCGGAGGAGTACTCTCACCTGTACATGGCAGTCGACAGCCTTCTTGCCGCGGTCATCTGCATTGAGGATCCGCTGCGTGAGGAAGCGCCGGACGCCATCCGCGCACTGCGAAATGCCGGCATTCAAAAGGTTATCCTGATGACCGGAGACAGTGAGCGGCACGCGGCCGCGGTCGCGCGGCACATCGGCACGGACGAGTATTTCTCGGAGGTGCTGCCGGAGGACAAGGCCCGCTACATCGAAGAGCAGAAGGCGCTCGGACGCACAGTCATCATGGTCGGCGACGGCATCAATGATTCCCCCGCGCTGTCGGCCTCGGACGCCGGAATCGCGATCAGCGACGGCGCAGAGATCGTCCGCGAGATTGCGGATATCACCGTGGCGGCCGATGATCTGTACGCACTTGTCACGCTGAAAAATATGAGTACACAGCTCATGAAGCGGATCCGGCAGAATTACCGGATCATTGTCGGCTTCAACACCGGTCTGATCGCACTGGGCGTCGCCGGTATCCTGCAGCCGACTGTTTCCGCGCTCCTGCACAACACGTCCACGCTGGCGATCAGCCTCCGGAACATGAAAAACCTGCTCCCGGAGGAGGAGCCGCGGACGGGCAGGTAGCATGCCGCCGCATCCACTTTCAGGCGGTGCAATGGCTTTACATTTATCAGGATCCTGTGATATAGTACACACAGGCGACAGTTCGGACAGATCTGCGCGACACTGCGCAGATCTGTCCTTGTTTTGGGAAACGCCGTATTATCAATCACGGAGATGAAATATGAAGAGGAAAATACACATATGGCTTATGACACTGGTGCTGACTATGGCTTTTTCACTGGCGGCCTGCGGCAGCACAGCCACCGACGAAACGGGCTCTGCGGACAGCAGCGCGCAGGCTGAGGAGGCGGAGACCGAGGCCGCGGAAACTGCGGCGGAGGCTGCCCCAGAACCGGGTGAGGAGAGCTGGAGCACGGCTCCGGAGTATTCCGCCACGCTGATCACGACCACCTCTATCCGCTGGCTCTCGGTCACAGTCGGCGCAGAGGAAGATGAAGTAAATCTGACCTGGTATTCCCCCTCGGAGGTGACCGGACAGGTTCTGTGGACCACGTCGGACGATGAAGACTTTGAAAATGCAATGACATTTGACGCGGCATCGACAACAGCCTCCGAGGTCACGTCCGGCTATTACATCAATCACGCGACCGTGAGCGGCCTTGCGGCGGAGACCGACTATATCTATAAGGTCGGAAACGAGGACGGCATGTCACCTTCCTACAGCTATACGACACCCGCTTATTCGGACAGCTTCCGCTTCACCGTGCTCGGCGACCCACAGCTCGGCAAACCGGTCGACGAGCTGGACAATCAGAAAACTACCTTTAAGCGGGTGCTAAACAAGATTAAATACCATTTTTCGGACACAAGTTTTCTGGTGTCGCTCGGCGATCAGGTCAATGACTTTGGCGACACGGAGCAGTACGACGCATTCCTAAACCAGGCCGTGCTGTACAGCCTCTCGCTCGTCCCGATCAAGGGAAACCACGAGATCGGCGGCTCACAGTATTCTGAGCACTTCTATCTGCCAAACCAGACGCAGTACGGCACCTGTGACGACGAAAACGACGGCGACTTCTGGTTTGTGCGCGGAAATGCCCTGTTTCTTGTACTTGACCTCATGGATGCAGAAAAATGGGGCGAGCATGAACAGTTTATCGCGGAGGCCTGCGAGGCAAACCCGGATGTGAACTGGCGGATCATCCTCTGTCACTATTCTCCCTATAACTCCTATGAGGATTACATGGAGAACGCCGCCAATATCCGCCCCTACTTTCTGTCCTTTACAGATGCCTACGACATCGACCTCGTTATGACCGGCCATGACCATGCCTACAGCCGCTCGTATTATATCCAGTCAGATGGAAGCTATCTCGAATATGAAAGTCCCGCCGTCGATCCGGAGGGCACGATGTATGTGACGCTGAACTCCTCGAGCGGCAGCCTGTACCACCGCCCGTCCGCGCAGAACGAGATTGCTTTCAGCGAATACCGCGAAGCGCCGGAGGTCACGGATGTACAGGTCACGCCGACCTCGCTGAGCATCACGACCTACGAGGCGGAAACCTGGGAGATTGTGGATACCTTTGAGATTCAGAAGAGCGGAGAATGATGAGGGATGCCGGATTCTCATATTCGATAAGAAAAAGAAACGGGCATCACAACCGTGCGGCTATTGCCCAGACGGTCTGCCCGTTTCTTTTTATGCCCGTAATACCGAATTGAAAACAGCGACAGTTTAGTGCTTCTCGATAAAAATCTTGCGCGTGATGAAGTTATAGACCATCACGATTGCCGTCGCGCCGATCTTCGAGATCATGTAGTGGATACCCATCATATCTGTCGCAAGCCACATGCAGAGCTCATTGATACCAAGCCCGATCACGCTGAGAATTACAAATACAATGAATTCTTTGATCTTGTTTTTCTTTTTATCGGTCTCAAAAACAAAAGTAACGCTCAGAATATAGTTAATAATCACCGACACGGTAAAGGAGATCCCGCTGGATATCAGGTAATTAATCCCAACAATCTCAGTGAGGAACACCATAATCCCATAGTCGATAAAGAAACACAGAAAACCCACAAATCCAAAACGAATCAGCTGTCCCAGTAATTTTCTCATTTTTTAATTCTCCCACTCTGCTTTTGTTCCGCAGATCACACTATACAGACAGTCCGCAATCTGCTGATAACCTGCGCTGTTCGGATGCACCGCATTGTCCGGCACCTCAATCGTCTCGTCCGAGTGCGGGTTCACCGTCTCGGTCGTTGTATTGAAATTATTCTCGCTGTCATGACAGATCGCCGCCGGTACAAAGTAGAGATTCTCTTCGCCCTTCAGCGTCTCCTCGAGATAGGTCATCAGGTAGAAAACCTTCTGGTCCTCCTCATATTTGTAGCGATCTCCGTAGAGTGCATAGCCGTCAGAATTGCTCCAGAAACCGATCCCATCCTGATTCGCCGGATAGATCGTGTGAACCAGATAGATCGGCAGATCCGGATCCGTTTCATGGATATTCTCCACGATCGCGATGATATTGTCCCCATTTGGCACCGGATCGGTATCAATCCCATTTGTCCCGAGGAAAATCTCGACAGCGTCGGGGTCAAAACCGGTCGTTTCCTTGTAATAAGCCCAGTCGAAACTCCCCGTCTCCTCATTGTAGAATGGCTGCACTTCCTCCTCCGGATCCTCCTGTGTATAAGGAGTGGCAGCCAGATAATCCGCCGCCGAAAAGCCCCTGCGCGCCTCCGTGAGGGAGCCGCCCACGCCGCGGGTACCCATGTAAATAATCTCATCGCCGGTCAGCTCGTTCAGCCGCTCATAGGTGGCCGTATCGCAGGAGAGACTGTCGCCGATGGTCAGCAGAGAAAATCTATTTTCCTCGCCCTCAAGCGCCGCCACAATCTTCAGGGTCGTGGACGCGGTTGCCACCTGCGTGCCATTATCGTCAAAAATTGTAAAAATCAGCGGATATTCCCCAATCAGCTTTTCTGTACCCGTAATCGAAAACTTCCGGGACATGTTTTTGCCGACTGCACAGGTCCACTTTACATTATAACTCTCAATCCGCGTCCCGAGCGACGATATCTGACTGTTATAAAGCTCAATCGTCACACCCGTGGCTACATAGATCTCATCCGGCAAAAACAGCTCAACACTGGCGTAGAGCCCCTCGTCATTCTGCACGACGCCCTTTGCCTCGAGCTTTTCCTCGAGTTCGCTCACCTCATACTCCCTGGCCAGCTCATGCACCACGAGCACCGCGCCCAGAAACACACAGCAGATGCTCAGCGCAATGATCGCGCTGCGGTACGCGCTCCTTATGACTTTTTTCCGTTCTGCTCTCTTCATACTTTTCCTCTAAAATCGCAGGGTGAAGTCCGAATAATCCAATGAAAAATTCGGATTGTAATACGGATCGCCCGCCTCCAGTGCCGCCTTCCACTTCTCGCGGAAATGTTCGCACTCCTTCTCATAACGGCGAAGCTTCTCACCTTCCTCCAGCCCTCTCGTCTTTGACTCGTAGTGATAAAGCTCCGCAAAGGGAGTGAAGATATTGAGATAGCCCTTCTCCCTGATCTTCAGGCAGAAATCCACGTCATTCAGTGAGATTGTGAAACTCTCGTCCAGACCGCCGACCTCGTCATAAATCCGGCGCGACACCAGCAGGCAGGCCGCCGTCACCGCCGTCACGTCCTGCGCATAACACAGCCTTCCCATATAGCCCAGATGCTCTCTTGGCATCTTGTAATGCGTATGACCGGCAGAGCGGTGCGCCCCGAGGCCAATAACCACACCTGCATGCTGGATCGTGTTGTCCGCGTAATAAAGCTTCGCCCCGACCGCGCCGACATCCGCACGCTGTGCGTACATCAACATCTGCTCCATCCAGTCAGGAGTAATGGCCTCGGTGTCATTGTTCAGAAAAAGCAGATACTCTCCCTTCGCAAAACCGGCGCCGAAATTGTTGATCTTCGAGTAGTTAAACTCCCCCTCGTACGTGACGACACGCATGCGCGCATCTGCCTTCAGCTCCTCATAGTAATCGAAAATACTCTGCTCCGTACTGTTATTCTCGATCACAATAATCTCATAGTTTTTCCAGGTCGAGCGCTCCGCGATCGACGAAATGCAACGGCGCAGATCCGTCTCATGATCCTTATTCGGAATCAGAATGCTGATCAGCGGCGTTCCCGTAATCAGATATTTAATCTGGAAAATCGTCGGGAAAGCACGTGTACTTTCCACCTTGACCTCTATACCATAGTAATCCCGCATATGGTCATGCACGGCACGCTTCGCCGCGTCAATCGCATAGGTCTTCGCCCCAATATCCGCCGCCACAGAGTTCGGGTGAGAGCGCCAGTAATACAGTATTTTCGGTATGTGCTGTACACTTCTGGCCTCCTCCGTCAACCGCAGGATCATATCATGATCCTGGCTTCCGTCGTACTCCGGCCGAAACAGGCCGGTCTTTTCAAGGAGCTTTGCGTCAAACACGGAAAAATGGCAGATATAATTATTTGCGCGCAGATTGTCCGGCGAATAGTCCGGCTTAAAATGCATCACGATAATATGGTCGAGATCCGGCGACTCAAAGGTCAGCTCGTCCGTATAGACATAATCTGCATCCTTCTCACAGATCACCTTCATGCACTCGTAGAGCGCGCTCGGATGCAGGATATCATCATGATCAAACAGGCCGATGAAATCCCCTGTCGCCATCGCAAAACAGGCATTCGTATTCCCCGAAATGCCCAGATTTTTCTCCAGTTTCTGATAACGGATCCGGCTGTCCGCCTTCTGATACTCCACGCAGATGCGTCCCACCTCCGGATGCTTCTCATCGCTGCCGTCCGCAAGACACAGCTCCCAGTTCCGATAGGTCTGCGCCTGCACTGACTCGATCATCTCCCTCAGAAACTTCTCCGGCGTATTGTAGAGCGGAACCAGCACGCTGATCCGGATATCCCGCGGGAACACGGTCTCTTCCTCGCGCTTCCTCTGCTCGGCGTCCGGAAAGCTCTTCGTCCCGAAGTCGACGCGCTTCGTGGCCTCGCCGCGCTTCTGCCGCCAGCGCCGGTATACGCCGCACACACCGCCGTAGTGGATATAGGCCGCGTGCAGCCTCTGAAAGAAGTGCACGATCTCCCGCAGCGGCTTCGAAAGCTTCCAGTACCAGGTGCCGCGCACCCGATCGAAGCGCTTGTCGCGGTACTCCGGCAGATCTGTCTGATTGGTCTCTTTACTCATGTTTCTCTCCTACGGTTACTTGTCTCAGGTCGTTCAGTCTCGTGGAACATCGGCCGCCTACCCCGAGGACTTGTCTGTATGCGGACCCGCTCCCGCTCAGCGTCGAGCTGCAGCGGTACTAAACTCAGTCTGCGCCTGTCGGCTTGACTTCGTTAAGTGCCGGCGCCCGCCGATGGTCCGGATGCAGACAAGTCCTCGGCGCAGGCTGGGGTATTGGCAAGGGGCAGTAAGTCCGTCTGTTGTCACTGCGTAGCCGAGACGGGCAGCCGGAGCCAACGAGGGTCAGTCACCTCGCCCATCGTCACTGCGTAGCCCGGCTCGGATACATTTCTGTATGAGGACCATTGTCAGACGTCGGTACTTAGTGAAACCGAGCCCATCGGGCGAAGGTTGAACTTAGTACCGCTACGTTCCGACACTGAGCGAGAGCGGGTCCTCGTACAGATGTGTATCCGAGACGGGCGGCCGGGGTCAATGAACGGCTCGCGGCCTCGGTCGGCCGGTGCCAACGAGGGTCAGCGCCCGTGCCGGATCCGGCGCAGCAGCCGCACGGGAGGCCAATTGTAGATGCGCTCCGCCGTGCGTACGCGGTTCAGCAGGTTCATACAGGCGAAGGCCGTGTCGCGGTTCAGCTCCTGCACGGTCAGCTCAAGATAAATCTGGCGCGTGCCCTCCGCGAGGGCAGGGACCGTGATCTGCGGGTCATCGGTGGAATACAGAATGCCCTGCGTCTCCAGCTCTCGGCCATTGTGGATGTAGTCCAGGGTGTAACTGCCGCCGAGTTCGCCCAGAATGCGTTTGACGCTCACCAGACAGGGAGTCTCGGCGGGATCGATGCGCAAAGCCTTCGCTCCTTCTGGGAGGAGAAGACGGACACGAGTACAGCCTTCCTTGTCGGGCGCTGTATCGATCCACCAGCTGTCGTTCTCCGTAAAACCTTCCCCGGTGTCGGCGTAGACCTGCATGCGCTGCTGACCGGCGTGGTCGAGCAACTCGCCAAGGCGCAGCGTGCGTCCCGCGGTGTGCAGGTACTGCACATCGATCGTCACCGTTCCCTGCAAAAGCCAGAGCTGGAAATGATGCTCCATCTCCTCAAAAATCTGTTCTTCGTGAGAAGATATGCCCATCTGCGCCATCAGTCCCAGCCCCTGCAGCTCCATCCTGCTGTGCAAGTAAAGCGACAATGCGCGCCAGAGCAGATATTCGACCGGCACCTGCACCTCGAAGGTCCACTCGTAATCGATGACTTCCATGCCATGAGAGGTCTCCATCAGGTTGCCGAAAATCCAGTCGAGATTATTGACAGGCGCACCCTCATAGGCCTTCTCGAAGGCGGGGTCGCCAAACATTTCCTTAAATCGCGCGCTCTTTTCAAACGGCGCAAGCTCCGGCGCAAGACAGTTAAGCAGAAGCCTGCGATAGTCCTGCAGCGCCGCAGCAAGGCCCGCATAGTCCTTATTATTCCGAAACCCGTCGAGCCGTTCCTCAAAGGTTCGCCCCTTTAAGAATTCAAAATATGCTGTGCCGTCCCGCAGCTCGCAGCAGTTCGCCCGGATACCGCCCGCGGCGCACTGTCGGCTCAGCGCCGACTCCCGGCGCTTCATATTTTCAATATGTTCCTTCGCCTGTGGGGTAACCGAAACCTTGCGCACCTGCTTCCCGTCCGTGCTCTCCAGTATATCAGTTCGAATCGACCAGCGCTCCGCGCGGTCGTTGGAATATTTTACATAGACCGGGCAGGCCTGCGTCTGAAAGTCTGTCACAATCAGGAACGCATTGGCAAACTCCGGGAATCTGCCTTCGGCGATCAGCCGATCATAGACTTTCTCCTCGTCAAAAAGTACAAGCCTTTCTCCCTCGAAATTCCTGAGATTCCGATTCAGCTCACCGGTCTTTGGAAGCCAGCGATCGGAATAGATGCTTATCGGAAACCATCGCTCCGGATAGGGATAGTAGAATGCGGCGTCGGCCAGCTCACTCTGCACGAGAATGCTTTCCAGCTCGCGCTTTGTGAAACCACAGCCCGCCCCATCCAGATTATCAAAGTAGACGCCGTTATGAGGATTCGCCGCGCCGGCCCAGTACTTGAGTCCCAGATGGTTGTCCGCCGCGAGCACGAGATGGCCGTTCGCATTCAGGCACATCTTTAATTTCTGCAGTGCCTGCACCTGCGCATGCTCACCCGAAAACCAGAGTCCGGCGCCTTCCAGAACACCGGGTGCGATGATCCAGTCAAAGTTTCCGGGAAGTGTCTCGAGATTCTTCCAGATATTTCCGGCATAAACGCTTAAGTTTTCCGCGCCGCTGTAACGCTTCGCGAGAATCCGGCAGCGGCGGGGGCTCTCCTCCAGACAGACCACCTCTTTCGCTTTTCCGAGGAAACCGCCGGTCAACTGCCCCGTATCCGCGCCAAACTCCAGCACGCGATCTGTTCCGCTGATCGGAAGCCACTCGGTCAGGTTCGCACGCAGATGTGAAAAATGGTAGAGCTCAGCCCAGCCCGGCGCTTCCACACGCCGCAGATCATGTCCTTCGTCAACAAATGCTTCCAGCGCCATGTCCTCCTGATACCGCGGATCATGATTCTCACTCAGAGGTATTTTAATCGACTCATTATATGTGACTGTCACTTTTCCGAACTGTTCCTGCATGCCAACTGCCTTTCTGCCCGAATTTCCCCGCCGCCTGCAAAATCCTTTATTCCTTCTCCACCGTAATCTTCGAATTCATATCATAAAATCCAACCGTATCCTTGTCCGAGAGCACGGTCATACCCACCAGATCGTATAGCCTGTGGTATACCTTGAACTCATCCCCGACATAGCCTGTACAGCCGAGCGAGATGAGATAGTCCCCGCCCTGCAGGTCGATGCGCTGCTCATAGGTCACGACGCGCGTCTCGCCTGCCTCAACCGTGCCCGTCTCCACCCGTTCAAACATCGTGTTCGTGCCGGTGACATCCGTTCCCTGTTTATTTCGAATCGTGATCGTGAAGATTGGATTTTTGATCCTTCCGTGAAAATACAGCTTCGCCTTCACGCGGCAGACTGTGCCCTTCTCAATGATATTGGAGAACTGGCCATAGCGGTCAATAATGCAGAAATCTACGATCTCCGCCGTTTTTTCCCCGTAATCGAGCAGTGCCGGATTCGTTTCAAAGTGATCTTTCCATGCAGAACCATCCTGCGTGTGAACGCCAATATCGCTCTTCCCGCTCACGTCCTCGAGCGTCTCCTCGTCGAGCTGGTGGACGAGAAGCTTCTTATACATATTGACCATATCCTTCGGAGAACCCTCAGCCAGCTTCACTCCCTTATTCAACAAAATCACGCGGTCGCAGTATTTCGCGATGCTGGTCAGATCGTGGCTCACAAAGAGAATCGTCTTTCCGAGCTTCTTGAACTCCTCGAACTTGTGATAACACTTTGCCTGAAAGAACACATCGCCAACCGCGAGCGCCTCATCCACAATCAGGATCTCCGGGTCAATGTTGATCGCCACCGCGAAAGCCAGACGCACAAACATACCGCTCGAGTAAGTCTTGACCGGCTGGTGGATAAACTCGCCGATGTCAGCGAAATCAAGAATATTCTGGAGACGCTCGTCGATCTCCTGCTCCGTGAAGCCCATCATTGTCCCGTTCAGGTACACATTCTCAAGTCCGGTATATTCCATATTGAAGCCCGCGCCGAGTTCAAGCAGCGCCGAGATGCGCCCGTTGATCTCCATCGTGCCTTCGGTTGCACTTAAAACGCCCGTGATAATCTTCAGGATCGTCGACTTGCCGGAACCATTAACGCCGATGATGCCGACCATCTCGCCCTCCTGCACGCTCATACTCACGTCGCGTAGCGCGTAGTGCTCGCTGTAGCACTTCTGCTTCGTCAGGCCGAGAGCATCCTTCAGGCGGTCGCGGTTCCGATTATATAGTTTATAAATCTTTGTGACATGTTCCAGTCTAATTGCTGTATCTGACATGATACTCCTTATTGTTTTTGTAACAGTTCAGAACGATACGAAGCGGGAAGACAGGCTGTGCAGGTTTACCTGCCAGAGGCCGCATTTTCATTTCGAAATGAGCAGAACGGCGCTAAACGTCCGGAAGCCATCCTCCTGACGCGTTCCGGCGCAAAGCAAAAACTTTCGGCCTGCTGTTCTGAATTGTTGCATTTTTCATCCCCCACACTGCTACAAGACATCCGCGAAGTGTACCTTGAGCCTGCGGAACACTCTGCTTCCCAGCACCCAAAGCAGCGCCGTCACGACCCAGAAATAAACGTTCATCCAGCCAAGGCTCGGCAAACCGCCGGTTCGGAACAGCATCGCCCGGTAGCCGTAAACAATATAACACAGCGGGTTCAGCTTTAATATCGCCAGAATCGGATACTTCGCCAACAGATCCTCCAGAGACCACATGATCGGCGTCATCCAGATGCCAACTTGTAGGAAAATATTGATAATCTGCGTAAGGTCACGAAAAAAAACGACCAGCGCGCTCGTCAGCATACACAGCCCTGTCACAAAAATCAGGAGGCTCGCGCTGAAATAGATAATCCCGAGCGTATGAAGCCCCGGCAGATAGCCGTAGAGCGCGAAAAGAAGCAGCATAAAAAGCACGAAAAACGCGTGAATAAACAGCGCCGCGATTGTCTTCACCAGCGGCAGAATGTCGATATTAAAAACAACCTTTTTCACCAGATAATTGTACTCGAGGAGCGCATTCGTCCCGTTGCTCAGTGCCTCCGAGAAATAAAACCAGGGCACGATGCCGCTGACCAGCCAGAGCACAAAGGGAACGCTGATGCCCTCCTTCAACTGCGCCGTCGCGCTGTTAAGCCCGATCTGAAAGACAAACCAGTAGACCAACACGATAATGACCGGCTGAACCATCGCCCAGAGAATACCAAAATAGGACCCGGCGTAGCGGGTCTTAAAATCATTTTTTGCCAGCTTCCATATCAGCCTTCGATTTTTCCAGAAATCTCGTATCATTTGAGCCATACGGCTTCTCCTTATCGATGCAGCGAACTAAGACTGCCCCATTTTTGATCCTTCTCGGAAATCGTGAACTCCATTCCCTCCGGAATCGGCCACTCCACCCCAATATCGGGATCGTTCCAGACGATGCCGCCCTCGTCGTTCGGGTGATAAAAGTCCGTGCATTTATACACAAATTCTGCATAATCCGAGAGCACAAAGAATCCATGCGCAAAGTTTTTGGGAATAAAGAACTGTTTCTTATTTTCCGCGGAAAGTGTCACACCGAACCATTTCCCATAAGTGGCCGAACCGGGACGCAGATCCACCGCCACATCAAAAACCTCTCCATTCACGACGCGTACGAGCTTGTCCTGCGGGTAGTTGATCTGAAAATGCAGACCGCGCAGCACGCCCTTCTTCGACGCGGACTGATTATCCTGTACGAACTCCATGTCAATGCCAGCCGCCGCGTAGTCCTTATAATTGTAAGTCTCCATAAAATAACCGCGCTCATCTCCGAACACGGTCGGCGTAATAATTTTCAGACCCTCGATCTCACAGGTCTCTACACTTATCTTTCCCATCTCGCTTCCGTTCTTCCTTTCTTCTGAGCAACAAGCCACAGACCGCCTGCTACGCAGGCTATATGCCGCCTTTGGCGTCATATGTCCGAGGCCCGATGGGCGTACCGCCCATCCCAAAATAAAAACACAGCCTTTAGCAGATAAATCTACACAGTCTGTCTTTTTATTTTGCTATTGCTCATAACTGTTAAATCAAATTATACCATTTATGTGAAATGATTACAAGCGCAACGAAACAGCCATGGTCAGGGACAGCGTTTACTTTTTTTCCTGCCCATGATACAATGAGCAAGTGAGGTGCGGTTTATGCGGCGGTTTTATGAAAGCCTGATCAGGTTGGTGGAAAAATATTACTGGTTCTTCTTTGCGCTGTTGTGCGCGCTGTGCGCCTTTCTCTGTTTCCGCTGTCTCGGCGTCGGCGTGATCGACTCCTGGGACGAGGCACGCCACGGCGTCTCCGCCTACGAGATGCTGCAAAATGGAAATTTTCTTGTAAATACCTGGTGTGGAGAGGCGGACTACTGGAACGTCAAGCCACCACTCTCGTTCCTGACCGTCGCGGCGGGCTTTGCGCTGTTCAGCTACAACGCGGTAGGACTCCGCTTTTTTTCTGCACTCTTTTACCTTATTACGACGACTGTCTCCGGTCTTTTCGCCCGGCGCTACGGAAAGCTGGCTTCGCTTCTGACCATGCTCTTTCTCTGCGCCAACTACTTCCCGTTCAAGGCGCATCTGGCGCGCTCCGGGGACGCAGACAGCCTCTATCTTTTGCTGTTCACGCTCGCGATGCTCGCAATGCTGAAGATCCGGGACAATCAGCGCTGGCTCTATGTCTGCGGACTCTGTTTTTCCCTCGCGTTCCTGACAAAAAGCTTCCACGCTCTCATGATCGCCGCAGTCGGCGGCTTCTTTCTCCTGCTGAGCGGCGAGCTGAAGCGGATGTCCTGGAAACGCTGGACTTTTTTCCTGTCCTGCTCGCTGCTCCCAATTCTGGTTTGGGCCGCGCTGCGATTTCAATATGATGGCCTCAGCTTCTTCCGACAGATGATCGAGGCTGACCTGCTCGGACGTACCTCTTCAGGCGGCATCGAAGGACACGGCGCCTCATTTTCCTACTATCTGACATCGGTTTTCTGGGATTTTGACCATATTTACGGATGGCTGACCGTGGTTGTGCTGCTCGGACTATTCTGTCTGTGGGCCCGCCCTCTGCGAAAAAAAGACACGCCGCTTGTGGATAGCGACCTTGTTGGGCTGTTGCTCTGGCTCCTTGTCCCTCTGGTCGGTTTTTCGCTCGTATCCACAAAACTCATATGGTATGTTTATCCCTGCATCGTCCCGCTTTGCGTCCTCGCAGCGGTCTTCCTCGCGCACTTCTTCACCTCTGTACAGGCATCAGGAGGGCTGCTGCTCGCCCTCGCGCTGCTGGCAGGAGCCGGAAGCGTTCGCTTTGTCTGGGAGAATTACGCGGACAACGTACGCGGTGCGCATTCGAACGACCTGCAAACCTTTGTCAGCGAGCAATTTGACCGGGACGGCGCGCTCGCCGGTTCGACGGTCTATCTCGACGCCTATGACCCCTTCCTCTACGCAAATACAACCGAGTGGGAACAGAACATGCGCCTGCTCGCTCTGCTCGAGGGAGATCTAAACTGCGCGGACGGCGGCGCGGGCGCGTTTCTGGACGCAGAAGAGGATTCCCTTCTGATCCTCTCCATCCCCTTCCTCGCCGACTACCTGGAACTCGAGGATTATGAAATTCTTGCTGACAACGGACAGTATTTGCTGATAAAAAAACGGTCGGTCGAAAAATAATACTTTACAAAATTATTCTGCTATGCTATAATATTTAAGTATTTTCGTTTTGACGGAATTTAAGAAGAAAATTTTTCAGTCTCGCAGGTGAGAAGTTGGTCTCAACTGCGATTTTTTTCGTCAAAGCAACTTTTTTCGAGGAGGAAATGTTATGTTAGAACTTGTCACAAATGTAAACAATGTCGTCAACAATATTGTCTGGGGCTGGCCTGCGCTGATCTTGCTGGCATTTGTAGGTATCCTGATGACCTGCCTTACAAAGGTCTTTCAGCTCAGCCATCTCCCGCACTGGTGGAAAATGACAATCGGCGCGATCTTCAGGGATAAGAATGTGCTTGGGCACACCAAAGATAAGTCGATCTCCCAATTCCAATCTCTGTGCACCGCGCTGGCAGCGACCGTCGGCACCGGTAACATCGTCGGCGTGGCGGGCGCGATCATCGTCGGCGGCCCGGGCGCTGTATTCTGGATGTGGCTGATCGCTTTCTTCGGTATGATGACCAACTATTCTGAGAATGTGCTTGGCATCTACTACCGCCGTAAGAATCATGCCGGCGAATGGTCCGGAGGCGCCATGTATTATCTGCGGGACGGTCTCGGCGCGAAGAAAGGCTGTAAAGGAATCGGCATGGTGTTGGCCGTGCTGTTCTCGGTCTTCTGCTTTCTGGCTTCCTTCGGCATCGGCAATATGACACAGATAAACTCTATTTCCGGCAACATGGAATCCGTGTTCGGCGTGCCGACCTGGCTTACCGGCATTGTGGTGCTGATCGTAGCCGGCCTCGTCATCGTCGGCGGCCTGAAGCGTATCGCATCCGTCACGGAAAAAATTGTTCCCTTCATGGTCGTCCTCTACATAGTCGGAAGCATTGTGATCCTGATTACGAACGCTTCACAGATCGGCGCGGTCTTCGGCGCGATTTTCGCAGGAGCCTTCGCAGTGAAGGCGGCGGGCGGCGGCATTGTCGGCTACGGCGTCAAACTCGCGATCGAGCAGGGCATGAAACGCGGCGTCTTCTCAAATGAGGCCGGCCTTGGTTCTTCCGTTATGGTTCACTCGAACTCCAATGTCAGCGAGCCGGTCCGTCAGGGTATGTGGGGCATCTTCGAGGTCTTCGCGGACACGATCATCGTCTGCACGCTGACCGCGTTCAACGTGCTCTCCTCCGGTCTTGTAGACCTCTCGACCGGTGAGACCATGGCGGAATACGGCGGCATCGCACTGACCAAGGCGAACATCGTGGCCACAGTCTTCTCCATGCATTTCGGGCAGATCGGCGCAGCCTTTGTCGCCATCGCGATCATGCTGTTTGCTTTCTCAACTGTGCTCGGCTGGAGCCACTACGGTACCAAAGCCTGCGAGTTCCTCTTCGGCGAGAAGTACACGATCATCTACCGCGTGATTTTCGTCGTCGCAATCTTCGGTGGCGCGGTCATGAGTGATAATCTGGCCTGGGATCTGGCCGACACCTTCAACGGCATGATGATGATTCCCAACCTGATCGGCGTCCTCGTGCTGTCGCCTCAGGTATACGCGATCACGAAGAATTATGTGGATCGCGTATTAAAAGGCAAGGACGAAAAACCCATGCTTTCCGCCTTTCCGGATGTGCAGGCGGAGCAGGAGAAAAACTTGTCCTGATAGGCATATGTACAGGAAACGACTTCCGGTCGTTTCCTGGGCGTTGTGCGACCGCAGACTGTTTTCAAAGTCTGCGGTCGTGTGCGTCTCTCAGCATTCACACCTGAAGGTTGCGCACTCCGTCTGCCGGCACTCGCAGGCGTTCGAGCCCGCCACCTGAATCTGCTCCGCATGACATTTGCAGGCGTCATTGTAGCAGCAGGTCGTCGCATCACAGGACACCTCGGTCGGCTTGGTCGGGATATCGTCCGCGTTGCGCGTTCCGTCATACTTCCGCTCGCGAAAGCTCTCGCAACAAGTCTCATCGGTCACTTTGGCATTTCTGCCGCCGACATGGATATTGTCCTTGCAGCAGGAGTTCTCGCTGTTGTAGGTACAATTTACCACGGAACAATCTAATCTGGTCATAAAAAATCCCTCCTTCAGATAAATACAGGGTTAGTATCCGAAGAAGGGACAAAATTTATGCAGAAAAACTCTATTTAGCCATTTCGATGCTGTTCTGAACTGTTACACAAAGTATGCGACGCCCGATTCAAACAGCCTCATATCCTGCTCCCCGTAAATATTGACCGCGACACCGTCCCCCCGGCGCTCCGCGTGTGCCATCTTGCCAAGGACGCGCCCGTCTGGGCTTAAGATGCCCTCAATCGCGGCGTAAGAACCGTTCACATTCCACTCCTCGTCCATCGTCGGGTTCCCTTTAAGATCCACATACTGTGTCGCAACCTGACCATTCGCGAAAAGGCGGTCGATCCACCCCTTCGGCGCAACAAAGCGGCCCTCTCCGTGGGAAGCAGGGTTCACATAGGTTTTCCCAAGCTCCGCTCCCATGAGCCACGGGGACTTATCCGATACTACCTTCGTATATACCATCTTCGAGATATGGCGGCCGATCGTGTTGAAGGTCAACGTCGGAGAATCCTCCTGCTGCCCCACGATCTCGCCGTGCGGTACGAGCCCCAGCTTAATCAGCGCCTGAAAACCGTTGCAGATACCGAGGGCAAGGCCATCGCGCTCCTTGAGCAGCTTCATGACCGCGTCGCGGATCTTCTCGTTCTGGAAAGCGGTTGCAAAGAACTTCGCGGAGCCATCCGGCTCGTCGCCCGCCGAGAAGCCGCCCGGGAACATGAGGATTTGCGCCCCGTCAATCGCCTTCGCGAAAGCATCCACCGACTCGCGAATATCACTCCCACTTAAGTTTCGGAACACCCTCGTCACCACGTCCGCGCCCGCGCGCTCGAAAGCCTTTGCGCTGTCGTACTCACAGTTCGTACCCGGAAAGACCGGGATGAAAACCGTCGGCCTTGCGACCTTGTGCTTACAGATATAGATGCTGTCCGCCTTATAAATCGGCGTATCGAGCAGCCCCCCCATCCTTCACCGCAACGGTCGGGAATACCTTCTCAAGCGTCCCGCTCCAGACTGCAAGTGCCTCGTCCTCCGTGATGGACATGCTTCCATAGGTAAAGCCCCTCTCCGTCACCTCGCCGATCAGGGTGTATGTAATTGCAAGCTCCTGCACTTCCCCATCCGGCACTTCCGCCACGATGCAGCCGAAGCCCGGTGCAAAGGCATCGCTCGGGTCGAGATTATGCTCCAGCTTCACGCCAAGTCCGTTGCCGAAGGCCATCCGGCTGACCGCCGCCACGATCCCATAACCGTCCAACGCATAGGCGGAGATAATTCTGCCGGCCTTTGTATCCTCGTGGAATTTTCCGTACTGCTCCTTGATCTCCTCATAATCCGGCAGATCATAGGCATCATGCCCGATTTTCAGCAGAACCAGCTTATTTCCGGCTTTTTTGAGCTCCGGCGTGATGACGTCCCCCTGCTTCGCAATATCCACCGCGAAGGAGACGAGCGTCGGCGGCACATCGATCTCGTCGAAAGTGCCGGACATGCTGTCCTTACCGCCGATCGACGGCAGTCCCAGACCGAGCTGCGCGCTGTAGGCGCCGAGCAATGCCGCAAAGGGCTGACTCCAGCGATGCGGATCCTCCGTCATCCTGCGGAAATATTCCTGAAAGGTAAAGCGGATCTTTCGGTAATCGCCGCCCGCCGCTACAATCTTCGCAACCGACTCGATCACCGCGTAGATTGCGCCGTGATAGGGCGACCAGCTCGAGAGATAGGGATCGAAGCCGTAGCTCATCATCGTGACCGTATCGCATTTTCCCCGCAATACCGGCAGCTTCGCGATCATCGCCTGCGTCTGCGTCCTCTGATATTTCCCGCCGTAGGGCATGAGCACACTGCCCGCGCCGATCGAGCTGTCAAACATCTCAACCAACCCCTTCTGCGAGCAGACATTGAGATCGTGCAAGGTGTCCAGCCACCTCCTACGAACATCGGGAATATCCTTGCGCGTAAAATATTTCTCCTTCTCAGAGGGCATGTCCACCGCCACATCTGTCTCCTGATGTGCACCGTTGGTGTCGAGGAAGGCGCGGGAGAGATTGACGATCTCCTTTCCACGCCATTTCAGCACGAGTCGGGGCTCTTCCGTTACCTCGGCCACGCAGACGGACTCAAGATTCTCTTCGGAAGCATAACCGCGGAAGGCGTCCACATCCTTCGCGGCAACGACCACAGCCATGCGCTCCTGCGACTCAGAGATTGCGAGCTCCGTACCGTCGAGACCTTCATATTTCTTCGGCACCTTGTCGAGATCGATACACAGACCGTCAGCCAGCTCGCCGATCGCGACCGACACACCGCCCGCACCGAAATCGTTGCATTTTTTAATAAGGCGCGTTACCTCAGGACGCCGGAACAGGCGCTGGATCTTGCGCTCGGTCGGGGCGTTCCCCTTCTGCACCTCCGCGCCGCAGGTCTCGATCGAGGTCTCTGTATGTACCTTGGAAGAGCCGGTCGCCCCGCCGCAGCCGTCGCGCCCGGTGCGCCCACCGAGCAGAATAATGATGTCTTCAGGATCGGAGCTCAGGCGAACCACATCCTTCCGCGGAGCCGCGCCCAGCACCGCGCCGATCTCCATGCGCTTCGCCACGTAATTCGGATGATAGATCTCTTTTACCAGCCCCGTCGCCAAACCGATCTGATTTCCGTAGGAACTGTAGCCCTGCGCCGCTCCGCGCACGAGTTTCTTCTGCGGCAGCTTGCCCTTCAGCGTTTCAGAGACGGGCACAGTCGGATCTGCCGCGCCGGTCACGCGCATCGCCTGATACACATAGGTACGCCCGGAAAGCGGGTCGCGAATCGCACCGCCCAGACAGGTGGCCGCGCCGCCGAAAGGCTCGATCTCCGTCGGGTGATTGTGCGTCTCGTTCTTAAAATTGACCAGCCACTCCTCGGTCTTCCCGTCGATCTCCACGGGGACAACAATGGAGCAAGCATTGATCTCGTCGGTCTCCTCCTGATCGGTGAGCTTTCCTTCTTTCTTCAATTTGCGCATCGCCATCAGCGCCAGATCCATCAGACAGGGAAATTTATCATCCCGTCCCGCAAAAATCTCCGCATGGTCAGCCACATAGCGCTCATAAGTCTGCTCGATCGGCGCGCGGTAATAGCCTTCACCGAATGTGACATTCTTCAGCTCCGTGGAGAAAGTCGTATGGCGGCAGTGATCGGACCAGTAGGTATCAAGAACACGAATCTCCGTCATCGACGGATCGCGTTTTTCTTCCTTTTTGAAATAATTCTGAATATGGAGAAAATCCCGAAAGGTCATGGCAAGGTTCAGCGAATGATAAAGCTCCTTAAGCTCCGCCTCCTCCATGTTCTGGAAGCCGTCAAAAATCTTCACGTCCGCCGGCTCGTCATAGACCGTCACAAGCGTATCCGGCTTTTCCATGACGGTCTCACGAGAATCCACCGGATTGATGCAGAAAGCGCGAATCGCGGAGAGCTCTTCTTCCGTCACGCCGCCCTCGATCACATAGACCGTGGCGCTGCGGATGACCGGATTCTCGGAGGAATCCAGAAACTGCACACACTGTACGGCCGAATCCGCCCGCTGGTCGAACTGTCCTGGCAGATACTCCACGCCAAACACCTTATCACCCGGAGCCGTCTCAAAACTCTCTTGATACAACAGATCCACCGGAGGCTCCGCAAACACGCTGCGACAGGCTCTCGCAAAGGTCTCGTCCGAGATGTCTTCCACATCGTAACGAATCAGCACCCGCACTCCCGTCACCGTCTGGATACCCAGATAGCTCCGAATCTCCTCCGCGAGTTCCTCTGCTTTCCCCGCATAGGCCGGTTTCTTTTCCACAAAGACGCGTCTTACCATGTTGTTATGCCTCCTACTGTTCTCTCTCACAAGAGACGAAACCTCTACAGTACCGCCTCGTTTTTTCCGTTTATAGAGTATCATGGAAAAAAG
>JAJQBC010000012.1 GCA_021203465.1 Lachnospiraceae bacterium
CTAAGATAATAAACGCAGCGACCACACAGCAGCAGGCAGCCACAAGAATTTTATTTCTTTTCCGTTTTTCGTGTTCATACTCTACCCGTTCCAGTATTTCTTTCTCGTATGGGGTCAAATCCTCCGCGTTATCGCGTGCTTGAAAGTAATTTTCAAACATCTCCAACTCTGCTTTGTTATGTACTTTTTTCATGTGTTTTTCCTCCAGTTGAATATGCCCTATGTTACATGGGCCTTTTTTATATTATTACGCAGCCAGCATGAACGCATTGTGGAAGGGCGTATTCAATGCAGGTTGGTTATGATTACCCCCCCCCAGGTTTTCTCCGGCCTTTACCTGAGGTTCGTCAAACGTCAGCCGTTTCAAATATTCCGCTTCGATCTGTTCGGTCATGGAGGCTGTCCTGAGCAGCACAAAAATCATAACAAGGAGCGCAAGCAGAACCACGCCGCCGACAACCGCCAGCAAGATGTATACGATTTCCATTTTCTGTACCACATTTCTTGAAATTTTTTAGATGGCATTAGTTTTGTGACCCTATCACTCGAACCGTCATGCCGCGGTTCAGGTGATAGGGATTGCTGTTACTGCACAGATTCTGAAAAGTCGCGTCTATACTTCCGGTACTGCATGATGATACCGGCTGCAATAACGCCAACAACCGCCGCAACAACGATTACCGTCATCAGGGGGTTTTCCTTTATGGCGGTGACAATCGCGGTCAGTTCAAAAACGTGCTGCTCCGGTTCTACGACTTCCTCAATCTCCTCCGGCTCCGGTTCTGGCTCTGGCTCCGCGACTGCCTCTGTTTCTGGCCCTTCCACCGTTTCCTCGACCTCTGCGCCGCCCTCTGGAGCTTCCGCACCCAGCGATTCCTCCATCTGAAATTCATCGCTGCTGTCATTGTAGATGTATTCGTCTGTCGGCTCTCCATCGGCGCTTGGCGCAATGGAACCGCTCGATTCGGCATCCGATCCGCTGCGCCCTGAACCATCTTCGCCGCCATCTCCATTATCTCCTGTGGCATCTTCATCGCCGGTGCCGCTTCCATCGCCCTCATCGTCGCCTTCTCCATCGCCTTCGCCGTCGGACTGCTTTTGGCCCGCAACCTCGTGCAATTCCTTAATAAATGTTGCGGTCACAATGCTGTCCGCATCGGCGGAGAAGGTAAGTATGGCGCTCTCGGATGAGGAAAGCTCCGCACCGCTTTCATCTCCAGCATCAACGGCAGCTTCAATTTTTGAAACTTTATACTCGTACCACGACGCGCTGCCATCTTCATCCTCAGAGTAATCAAACTGCTCCGTCGATGGGGTCGCCGTCACCGTGACCTGCTCGCCGGATACAACATAAACAGCTTCGCCGGCTTCGCTGGAATCATTCAGTGTGACCGTTCCGCCCACAGTGGGATCTGCCTGTGCTCTGACGCGATTGACCGTGCTGCCGCCATAGCTCCACTCCGGGTAATCCGTTCCCTGCGTCCAGACGTAGATGTGGTTCGTTCCCAAACGCTCCGAATTAGCATCAAGCGTTTCCATCAGCCACGCGACCTCACCGGACGCAAACTGTTCCGCTGTCTTGCTTTGGCTTCCGCTGTCTGATGTGCCGAGGTAGTAGCTCGCGGTCACATTTGCAGTACCGTCGCCGGAGATGCCATTGCCCGCGTTTACATTTTCATCGCCGTAGAAATAGGATGCAGTCACGCCTTTGGTGCTGCCACCGCCGGTAAGCAGACCGACCCCATAATCGTTGCCGCCGCAGTCAAAGCCGCCGCGATAATAGCTGTACTCTACATCGCCATATCCAATCAGGCCGCCAACCAACGGTTCATTCTCAATTCCACCAATCACAATGTCCCCGGCAAATCCGCCATATGTAAGAATCGAGTTGTTGACATCCTCAAATACGCCGATGATACCGCCAGTATAGCTTCCGGTACCGGAGATTTCGATGGATATATCCTCACACAACGCAGAAAACTTTACTTTGCCAGCCATTGTTCCGGCAATGCCGCCGATATAGCTGCCGTCACCTTCTATCTCTACAGAAATATCTGAAATATCCCCAAAATCCAATGTCAGTGTTTCAGAGCCGGAAGAACCGTCGTCATCTTCGTCATCAGTGCCAACCGTAATTTTTCCGGCAATTCCGCCGACGTTAGTAACCGTGGGCGCAGTCACGCTGATTGTAAGATTGCCCCGATTCAATTCCTCCAGCACATTCTCCGAAATCGTGATCTCTCCGGATACGCCGCCAATGTAAGAGGCGGTGCCTTCTGCTGTTACATTGATTTCCGTGCCTCCGAGCTTTACGCCGCTGAGAGTGGTACTTGCAGAACTGCCGGCAATATAACCGATGTTCGATGCATCCCCCGTTGCTTCCACTGTGATAGATGAATCGTCGGAAAGCGTAGTATTCTCAATCGTTATGGATGATGATTCATTGATTCCTATGATACCGCCGATATTTTCGGAGTTTACGCCTCCTGCCACGATGGGGGAGGATACCTCACAGCCGGAAATGTTGATAACAGGAATTACACTCGTAAAATAGCCGCCATAACCTTTTGCTCCATCAACAACGCTTCCCAGAATGCCGCCAATACCCACGACTTTATAAGTGCCGGTCGTTCCGCTTTCGGCCACAGATGACAGCAATTCTCCGCTCTGTTTGCAATTTTCGATTGTTACCGTACAAGGTGTAAATGTTCGAGTAGTGGAATATGTATAGCGCCAATCATGTATGCATCCAACTATACCGCCGGTTGTTTCGTTGCTTCCAACTTCGATACTACCTTCATTCTCACAGCCACTGATTGTGAATGTATCTGAACCCAAATCAATGCCTCCGACGATTCCGCCTACCGCTCGCATTGCTTCAAGCTCAGCTCCTGCATTCAGAAATGATGCGAGCGGAGAACTTACCGTACCATAATTCTTGCAACTGTACACTCCTTCCTCTCCGCCGGACAAAACCTGAAGAATTATACCGGCAATTCCACCTGCCGTTGCGCCAATCTTTGAAACAACCTCTCCATAATTTTCGCAATTCGACAAATTTCCGGCAGTGAGTATCCCAATAACTCCTCCCGTATAACCAACCCGCGAATTGCCGCTTGTATCAGTCGTATAACTTTCTCCAGATACAGCGGCGTAGTTTTTACAATTCTTTACAGATACATTGCTCCCATTTCCAATAATCCCACCGGTGTAAAGACCACCTCTGATTTGACAGCCTTCCTCCACGGAACAATTTTCAACGATCCACTTTGTTCCACCGGATAAATCTGGGGTTGAAAGCGTGAATGCCTGTAGATCGCCAACCGTCCCAACGACACCCCCGACTGCCAAAGAATACGCACCAACTCCAACCTGGGAATCTGTAACCGTACAATTATTTATGCATGATTCGGAATTTCCGCTGCCTGTGATGCCTCCTGCGATACCCCCCATCAATTTCCCGCCGCCTATAGTCAGGCCACTGACGCTGCAATCCTGAATGACACCGCTTTCTCCAATATAGCCGACGATTCCGCCCAGAGCGCCGGAACCATAAACACTACCACTATATGTACATGACTCAATCAGACCATAATTAACACCGGAAGCAGAACCAAGGCAAAGATAATCTACTGCTCCTGCCGAATCTGAAATGGTAAAATAATAAGAACTGCTTTCGGAAATGGAATACGCCGATATATTGCCGCTAATCTCGCAATTCCGAACGATTCCGTATTCGCCGATGATGCCAAACAAACCCAGCTCCGCGTCGGAAATGTCTATCGTGCAGCCATCTTCGCTTCCGCCATCGAAAACGCCCTGAAAATACTCGCCGTAGGTATGCACATAGTCATCTTCTGTTGCATCATAGGAATAGTCATGATAGGGGACGATGGATTCCGTCAGTTGGAATTGGCCGCCATTGTCGCCGTCCGCGGAAAGCTGGAAATAGTACCCCTCCAGAGATACGTCCTCGTTCTCACCCATCAGACTGGCCATACTGTTAAGCTGCTCATCCGTTGTGAGCACAAACGGGTCGCTCTCCGTGCCGCTGCCGGATACGCCATATGTGACCGCCCAGTTATATATGCTGTCCGCCCAGATCGCGTACATCGTCACAATCATCCCATCGCTAACGAGGTCCTCGGTCAGCACTGTCGGCGTATCATCGCCCGTTTCATCGCTATCGCTTTTATTGTCATCGCTGTCATCTTCACTCACCGCGACGGCTTCTGCCATATCGCTGGTATCAAACACCCAGAGCGCGTCCGTTTCATCGCCGGGCGCGGGCTTCTGCGTCGTACTCCAGCCGCGCAGCGTATTTTCCTCATCATCCTTTGGGGAAGGCTCCGGCGTCGGTTCCGGGAGCGTCACGCCGACGCCCGTTTCATAGCTGGCCGGTACGCTCGTCGTGCAATCTACGCCGTTCAGATTGAACTGTATCGTCACTATCGCCCATTGCGCATACAGAATCATATCTTCAGACACAAGCAGCTCAAAATCGTATTCTTCCTCAGCCTGTTCGCCATCCGCATCCAGATACCAGCCGAGGAAAATATAGTACCCCCGAAATTCACCCGCATCGTTGTAATAAGCGTATATCGTGCCAAGATCATCCGCATCGTCCTGCTCCTCCGGGCGCACGGCGAGGTCGCCGCCCATGACGGTTTGCTCGTCATAGAGGTTATCTTCGTCCTCCCAATCATCCCCGTCATGCAGCAAAAAGGTCACGGTATAGCCTTTATCCGGATTTGTAATCGTGGCGGAAAGGGAGACATCGTTCGCAGGCATAACGAAGCTGACGGAGCTGCCGTCCGCGCTCACGTCATAATCTGAGATTCCGTTTATGACCCAAACATCGCCATCTTCCAGCGTTTTTGCAGCATTTAGGGTTATGGTTTCACCAGCGGTAAAATAATTCCGCGTCAACGCTTCAATTTTGCTTTTTACGGCTGTCAGCTTGAGCTTATACACCGGCGTTGCGCCATTGCTGACCAGGATCGGCGTACTGTCGCCATCCGCCCAGCCCCATTTTTTGTAACGCTCGCTCCCGCCGTTGTCCATGATATACGCCGCCTCTGCGGGGTCGGTGGTAGCGGTAACATAGTCTGCATCAAGCCATGTACCGCTTTGCGTACTCAGATTGCAGCACAGGATCAGCACATCGTCATAGCCTGCCTGCGAATAACCGAGTATTCCTCCACCACGAGAAGATTTGCCGTATGTAACATCTCCTATGTTATAGCAGCTTTCAATCGTCCCACTGCCATCCAAACAGCCAACGATTCCGCCAGCCGCCGCGGTTGCAACAACAGAACCTCCATTACCGCAGAAACAAAGAGAGGTCGTTTCCTCCATTTCCCCTGTGATACCTCCGCCGACACCGGAATCCGCGCTGTTGCTGACCTGACATTTTTCACTGATGCAGCGCTCAATGGAATATCCAGACTTCAAAAGACCTGTAATACCACCGGCAGCAATTCCCTTACCCATCACATATCTCCCAGAGTTGATAGAATCTGTGACGAAGCAATTCGCTATACCAACAATGCCTCCTGTTATGTTATTTCCGGTTTCTCTGCTGTAAATGCGAGCGCTGCTATTGGTGCAGGAGTAAACTGCGCCATTTACATAACCCGCTATGCCGCCGGTCACGCCGTCCGCAGACTGGTTATACACTGTAGCGTCATTGCAGCAGTTGGTAATTGTCCCATCCAGCCAGCCAACGATACCGCCCGCATAGTCTGCCGTGACATAAACCAAACCGCTGACCGACACATTGCGAATCGTTCCGGTCACATAACCGAACAGGCCCGCATACTCATATTCCGCATAATTGGAAATGGATACGCCGTTCAGCGTATAGCAATCATCAAGTCCCAATTCGCCGTCCGCATCAGCGCCGTAAATGCCTCCGTCAAAGGTACCGGCAAACGGATACTCCGCATTTCCAATCGGCGTCCAGTTTATCGCGCTCAAGTCCAGCACGCCGTCTGTAATTTCCCCGACCTCGTCGTCACGGGATTCTCCGAGATAAATTGTGACCCCTTCAAACGAATAGCCGCCCGCAGTCAGGACACTCAGGCTCTGCAATTCGTCAGCGGTAATCAGGGTATAGGCGGACAGGGACGTGTCAGTAAACCATCGCATCTCCGGACGGATCTCATACCCTGCGTACAGGGTCAGGTTGTCTGCAATTTCCGTTTCAAAATCATATTGTTCCGTCAGTGCATCATCAACGAACCAATATACCTGATACCTGCAGTCATATTGCGCCTGAATCTCCTCCGGCGCTGCGGTAATGTCCGGCGCTTCGATCAGCGCGCCCTCGCGCACTGTAACGGCAGCGACCTCCTCGCTGCCCGCCCACACATACTCCACGGTATAAAGCGGGATGAATTTTGCGTACAGCGTCACAGACTCTGTGACTTCCTCTGCGAATTCATAAAGCGTTTCAAAGGATATGTCAGAGTACCATTCCAAATCATAGCCTTCGCGGTATGCGTCCAGCGTTTCATCTTCCGGGATATCCGTAATCGAAAGCGCATCGATTACCGTTCCTGCTTCGACATAAAAGGCTGTTTCAGCGCCGTCCGCCCAGACGAACACAACAAGCGGCAGCGCCACAAACCGCGCATAGAGCGTCACAGATTCCGTGACTGCCTCTGTGAAATCATAAAGCGTTTCAAAAGCTATGTCAGAGTACCATTCAACTGCGTAGCCGGTCAGGTAGTCCGTCAGCGCTTCTGCCTCCGGCATATCTTCAACCGTTAGTGCGTCCACATATGCACCCGCATCGGTGGAAAGCTCTGTTACGACATCATCTGTCCAGACGAACGTGACAATGAGGGTTTCCGCTTCCTCTGTGTCCGTGGAAGCATCTTCCTCCGCTTCATCCTCCGCCGGTTCATCTTCAGTGGCGTCCTCAGCGGTGTCGCCGGTATCGTCGGACTCCGCAGCTTCATCTGCCTCGCCGTCCGATTCCTCTCCGGTTTCCGTCGATGCATCCGTGTCCGAGCTTGTCCCATCTGCACCGGAAGTGTCGCCGCCTTCCTCCGCAGCCAGGGATTCCCCGTCCTCGCCGTCTGTGTCTGCGTCCGCACCCGCTTCATCGGTACTTTCTGCTGCCGCTTCCACCGTTCCGGTATCGGCGTCTGTGTCCTCCGCCTCTGCGAAAGAGTGGGGCAAAGCGCAGGCCAGAAGCAGCACGATGCACAGCGCCATGCACAACATACGTTTTACAGTTTGTTTCATGATCCTCATAGCTTTGTCTCCTGTAATTCGATTCCATGTTTTTTACATACCCAACTCCGCAGGTACAGCGATACCTGCGGAGCAGGATATGCTTTTGGAAGGTTGAAGCCATATGCACCTGGCTTCTCAGGCCGTCAGACGATCAATTTTCTGGCGGTCTGAGAAACCGGCTTCATCTGCCTGTCACCAACACGCACCGGAGGTTCCGGGTAAACAATGAAAAAGGCGGAACACGGTGCGTATTGGCTTTCCGGAACAGCATAATGTAAGGCGCTGGAAGGAGTGAACATCTATATACTTCCAGTAGGCGATCGGAGCATATAATGCCAGACGCCTTTCTATTTCCCATCCTGCCAATTTATCCTCTTTTACGATCAGATTCGCCTACATTGTGCTGCGCAGACACGACGAAAGCCCACGCAGCGCTGCCTGCACTTTGGTGGATGGAAGCCACACTGTTCCTTAGACCATCAGAACCTGCCTGACAGTCTAAGCAGCATTGCGGTTTCGACACATCTCACTCCGCAGGTACGGCAAACCCGCGGAGCTTGATGCATCATTGAAGGGAGGAACTCTTCAGGCTATCAGCGCGTTTATTCTGACAGCCTGAACAATTCCGCCAGTATGCACTGGAGGTTTCCCGAATCTCCCTTACAGAATCGTAAAACACAGTGCATACCGGTTGCCTGGAGCAGACGCAAGCTGTCAAGGAGTGAACAATTACATATCCATAAATAGGCGTGGGATACATAATTGTGACAGCTCAATCGTTGGATAGCTCCTCAAATCCATTCTTTGAACGCATGGTACAAACATTCAAAGCAAAGAGTTTGCGCTATCACATCACACTGCTCCTCAGACCGTCAGAACGTGTCTGGCGGTCTAAGCAGCATTGCAATTTCAACACATCTCACTCCACAGGTACGGCGTTACCTGCGGAGCTTGATGCTCAGGGATGGGATGGAGCCATGAAGAAGCTCCTCGGACTATCAGAAAGCGCCTATTTCCGGTAGTCCGAGCAACCTCCTGGGTCTTGCGCGACCCCGCAGAAAATGCAGCGCATTGATCGCCCCAAAACTGCCAGCCAGAGGGGAGAATGTTTTTTTCTCCCCTCCAGACCGCCGTGTTCCTTATGCCGCAAAATAGCGCCAAAGGAAGGTCACGATCTGCGCACGGGTGCAGGTGTCATTCGGGCTGAATGTTTCCGTTGTGGTCCCGGTCGTGATGCCGTTCTCCACAGCCCACGCCACCGCTGCAGCATAGTCCGCATCAGCGGCCACATCGTCAAATGCGGCTTCCGTCGTGTTCTCCGGACTGCCTGTCAGACGATAGAGATACTCCACGACCATCGCACGGGTACAGGGCGCTTCCGGTTCAAAAGCGCCAACGCTGTCATCCAGTCCCTGTTCGCTGGCCCATGCAATCGCCTCCGCATAATAGCTGTCTGCCGCAACATCGCTGAAGCTGTCCGAAAGCTCTGCCGCCGGTTCACCGGCTGCGCGCCACAGGAACGTGATGATCTGTCCGCGGGTGCAGGTGTCATTCGGGCTGAACGTCGTCGCCGTTGTGCCTGTCGTCACGTTCTTTTCCACCGCCCATGCCACAGGGTCGCTGTAATACTGCCCTGTCAGGACATCCGCGAAGGAACCCACGATTTCCACCGTATCAACAGCTAATCCATAGCCATAAGTCCCTGCGATGCTGGTATCCGGCTTCCATGCGTGCGCGTTCATATGCGCTGCATAATCGTCCACCAGCGCGGCAAGGCCATCAATGCCGTAGTAAACCACCAATGCCGTCACATCCACGCTGCTGCTTCCGGCTGTCGCCGTGTAGGTGCCGTCCGCATTTGCCGTGATCACATCCGCAAAGCTGCCCGCGTTGCTTTTGCCAATCATCTGCGCCAGTGTATACGCAGTTTCCGTTTCCCGGTAAGCCCCATTTAAGTAGACGCTCGCATTGTTCGCGTTGTCCAGCGCATACCGGATACCGGTCTGGATCGCGGTCACGACTGCGGCCTTGTCATAGACGTAATCGGTGGTATTGGGGACCTTATCCAGCGCAGAGTCCGTGGCGTCCCATTTCGTATCGATCCAATACACTGCAATGGTATCCGCCGCGTCATCCTTGATATGGAAAAACTCGTCGCACGCATAAGTGAACAGGGCAGTCGGGTTGATAGCCGCAGCGACACTGTCGCCGGAAGCTGCGAGCGCCGAAAGCTGCTCCATGTACATATACGCTGCAATGTACGGCACATACAGCGGCGTAGTCGGCGCATAGTTATAACCGTTCGTACCGGCGGTGACGGATTCATTTGCCGCATCAATGACCACCGGGGCTTCCGCATATGTGCAGCCAGTTTCCTCCATCAGCCCTTCCAGATATGCGCGGGTCAATGTGGAGCTTGTGCTGCCGCCCTGCATGGTGGTATTGCCGCTGGTATAGCCATAGCCCGCGTCCCCGATGACGATGACCGATACCCCGGCGTCTAAAATCTGATCCATCGTGTACGTTCCGGTCAGCCAGTTCACGGTATTGGCCACAGCGTATGCGTCTGCTTTCACGCCGCCAACGTCCGCAGGGTCTTCCAGCGTGAACGTGATCCCATCGTCTGTCGTTGCATTGATCCATGCGCCGGTGATTTTGGTCAGCTTACCGGCGTCGATCAGAGAATCAATGTAATACGGGATTCCAAATGCAAACTCCTGAATGTTGTAGCACAGTGTCAGCGGGTCGCCATAGCGCGCCGAGAGGTTGGGATGTTCCTCCAGATAAGCGCTGAGCGCTTCACCCATCTCCACCCACGCATAGGCGCGCGCCGTCACGGTGCCGGTGGATACGTCAGTGATCAGCGGGGCGTAAGTGGCATAACCTTCCTGATAATATTCAGAGGTCCTGTCCATCTCATTCTGAACGAAGTCGATTTGCTCCAGCACGTCGGAGTTGAAGCCGATCCACACGTCGATCAGCTTATACACGCCGTAGCTCACGCCGCCGTATTCCTCCATCGCGCCGGACATGGTTTGATTTGCGCCGCCGGAATCGTACAGACCGTTGCCGTTTTGCATCCCGCCGCTGGATGTACCTTCGGAAATTCCATGCTCATAGACAACGCTCGCGTCGTAATCCTCGTATCCTGCGCGCACCGCGCCGGAGGCAAGCATAGCGCCCCCGATTTCCGTATCCGGGTACAGGAAATTGTAGTTCCAGATGTAGGGGTCGGGGTTGTCGTTGATGTCCGTCCCGGACATGATAACCGCGCCATTGAACAGATTGCCGCCCACCACGTTGATGCCAAGAATCAGCGGGATCTCGGAGGAGGCGCGCTGCGCCGTTGTCGTCAGGTAGCGGCTGCCGTCCGGCGTTTCAACCGACATCATTGCCCCCGGCATCTCGATGGTGATCGCGCCTGCGGGAATCGCAGCTGCCGCCAGACAGGCGACGGCCAGTGATGTGCCGAGAATCCGGCGTATAATCTTATGCTTGCTCATAAAGCGTTTCCTTTCCTGTTTCTTCGTCAAAGCATTCGTTGTCCTGTTGTTTGCTTAAAGCCATGTCCAACACATTCGAGTATGTGATCCTGTCTGTGTAGTTCACGATTGACCCGCTCAGGTTGTAAATTGGTCTGGCCTGCGTATATGGAGGGACATCAGGTTTATTCAGTCTGTAAAGCAGCACGGCTGCGTTTCTTTCTTTGCGCAGGCGCTCCTTCTTTCGCACCAGAGCATCTATTTGCCCCTGTAAATCCGGGTTTTTCTTTTTTCTCAGTTTTTCGATCAACAACCTGACCTGGCGTTCCGATGTTTCCAGATGATAGTATTGTTTACTGAGCAGTTGAGCGTAGTAGGTATCTGTCTCCTCGTGATACCGCAGCTCGATTTTTCTTGGCACCGCGATCACCATCCTTTTCCATTTGCAGCAACGTTCTGCGCGTGTACTTTTTGCACGAGCTGCCGCAGCAACTCCAAATATGTATCCGAATCAACTTCGTTTATGATCGTTCCATAAATATGCGTGATCGGTTTGATCACCGCAGCCGCCGGAATGTCCCTGCGCTCGATTTTATAGAACCGTTCCTTACGGAATTTCTCTTTGCGCAGTTCCTCCACCCTGATCTGTGTAGCGTTCAGTTTGGATTCGTTTCCGCCTTTTCTTTGCAGCTTATACATTTCTGCTTTCCATCGGCGTTCTTCTGCCTCCAACTTATAGTAGTATGGACCGCGCGTTTGTATGTAATAGGTATTCGTTTTTGCATAATAGCGTATCTGAAGGAACACAGTTACATCTTCTCCCCTCGCTGTTCTTTACTGGCATTCGATACGGATATTTTTGATAACTGTCAGGATTTGTGTCCGTCATGCGGCGCTTTGGGTGGTGCCGAAACGCCGCACGACACTATTAAAGGAGGATTTTTGGTTTTCCTCAGAAAACCCGATTACGCTTTACTCTGCAAACGCACGATAGAGGAAGGTGACGATTTGCGCACGGGTGCAGGCGTTATTGGGACTAAACGTCGTATCGCTCGTGCCGTTGGTAACGTCGTTCTGCTCCGCCCATACCACAGCGTCCTCATAGTAAGCGCCGCTTTCCACGTCCGCGAAGGCGCTGCCGCCTTCCGCCGCAGGGCTGTTTGCATAGCGATAGAGGAATGTGACGATCTGCGCGCGGGTGCAGGTTGCTTCCGGATCGAACAGCTCGTTGCCGACGCCGTTCGTGATGCCCTGCTGCACCGCCCAAATCACAGCGTCATGATAATAGGTGTCGCTGCTCACATCGGCGAACTCGTTCTCACCGTCCACATTCGGCTCTCCGGCCAGACGATAGAGGAAGGTCACGACCTGCGCACGGGTGCAGCTGCCGTTCGGGCTGAATGTTGTGTCGCTCGTGCCGGTGGTGACACCGTTCTCCACAGCCCACGCAACAGCATCGCTGTAGTATTCACCAGTCGTCACATCGGTAAAGCCGCTGACATAATCCGTACCGGTATCCGTGCTGCCGCTGCTGGAACCGGAGCTGCTGTCACTGCCGGAGCTGCTGGAACCGCTGGAACTGCCGCCGGAGCTGCTGCCGCCGGAGGATTTCCACAGGAGAATCGTGCCGGTCACGGTTTCATAAGTGTCGGTATCGTCCGGCGTAAAGGTCCATCCGTAATAGGTTCCCTTCGTCACCTCTGTGGTTTCGTCCAAATCCCACTCCAGCGTACCGTCAACATCTTCTCCGTCACAGGTGGCGGAAACAAGCGTCAGCGCCGCATCCTCCAGCGTCTTTCCACTGGCGGAGATGGTATCATAGTCCACTTCCACAGTCGGCGTCAGCCTGGCAATGGCGGCCTGCACGGTGGCATAGACAGTTGCATAAGATTCGGTATTCTCCGGCGTGAACATAACTGTGTAAGTGCCATCGCTGCCTGCGCTTACAACTTCCCACTCGCCGGTTACTTCCTCCATGGTTTCATTCCCATCTTCATCGGTTGTCGTATACGTCATCGTCGAATAGGTTTCGTTGAGATAATCCGCAACGGCCTGCTCCACATCCGTAACCTGCGCGTCAATCTCAATTTCATCCGATTCCACGTTTTCCACGCTTGCGCTGTCCGCAGCGGCCAGTTCCTCGCTTACGGTGACAGTGCAGGAAAGCGTATACTCTGCATCCGCATCGGTGGTCACAGTCGCGGTGATGGTCGCGGTTCCGGCGGCAACGCCGGTCACAACGCCGTTCTCATCCACGGTTGCGACGCTCTCATCGCTGCTTTCAAATGTGGTCGCTGCAACGCTCTCGGTCGTGTCAGCGGGGGCAAGCGATACCGTCAGCGGAACGGTGCCGCCGACTGCGACTGTCGCGGATTCCACGTTCAGCGCAGCGCCGGTCGAAGCAACTTCCTTTGCCGTGACCGTTACCGTGCAGGTCGCGCTGTAATCTCCCGCAGTCGCGGTGATCACGGCGGTACCGGCTTTCAGGGCAGTCACAACGCCGCTCTCATCCACGGTTGCGACGCTCGTCTTGCCGGACTTCCACGTTACAGTCGGGTCAGTCGCGTTCTCCGGCAGCACGGTTGCCGTCAGCGTCAGCGTATCGCCCACCGTCAGCTCTGCGGCGGTCTGGTCGAGCGTCACGCCGGTCACGTCAACGCCGACGATGGTGAAGCTATAAGTAAGCTCTCCGGTGTAGTTGCCAATGCCGGTGATGGTGATGGTTGCGGTACCAAGCGCAGTGTTGTCTGCATAGGACACGGTGTAATCCGTATCCTCTGCCAGCTCAGAGGTGATGTCTTTTGTCACAGCCGCGCCGGTGTAGTCCTCCGCCGCGGTGTCCACGTCAAAATCGCTTGCGGTAATTTCCTTCGGATTGATCGTGAAGGTCGCCGTGGCGCTGCCTGCGTTTGTCTCGTCCTCGTAGGTCGCGGTCACGGTATATTCGCCGGCATCCACGGGGAGGCCGCTCAGGGTTTCGCCATCCAGCGCATAGCTATAGCTAAAGCTGCCGGTGTAGTCGTCTGCAATCGTGGCCGCTGCAATGCTCAGCTCGTCGCCCGTATAAGTTGCGCTGTCATCCTCGAATGTGATGTACTCGGAAACATCATTCTTGTCGATTGCAGTCACGGTGATGGTTGCGCTGCCGGATTCATAATTGTCACTGCCGCTTGCAGTCACGGTGATGGTTGCGGTTGCATCTGCCGCAACGGTTTCCGCAACCGTCAGGACCGATCCGCTCAGGCTGAAGCCTTCTGCATCACTCTGATAGCTTACATCACCCTCCGCGCCGGAAACCAGCTCGGACAGATCCAGCGTCTTGCCGATCAGAACGCTTGCGCTCCCGGTCACGGTCATGGGCTGCGCAGCTTTCTGAATCGTGAAGGTTGCAGAAGTCTCGCCGGTGTAGTTGCCGGTGAAGGTCACGGTTGCCGTTGCGCTCTCACCCGCATTGACATTGTTCGCATACGCCACGGTGTAATCTGTACCGGCTGTCAGCACAGTACCGTCCAACGTCACGGTCACTTCCGGCTCATTAGTGGAACCGGTATAAACGCAGTTTGCATCCGCCACAGAAACGCCCACGGACTCACTGATGTCCAGCGGCTTCACCGTCACGGCGGCAGCGTCGCTGCTCGTGCTGGCAGTCGCGCCATTGATGGTATTGGTTACAACGCAGTAATACCAGGTCGTGCCAGCCTCGGTCAGCTCCGGCGTATAGCTTGCATCCGTCGCGCCGGTGATCGCCGTACCGTTTTCATTGCTCTCCGTAGTGTTGGAGTACCACTGATAGCTCAGCGTTCCGCCATCGCTCACCCTGGCCGCAACGGTCAGGGCTTCCGCTACAGTGTCGCCGAACGTGTAGCTCGCGCCTTCCGGCTGCGTGGTGATCTCCGGAGCTTCCGCCGTAAAGTCCTGTCCGCCGGTCACAGTCACGGTGCCGGAAACTACAGTGTTTTCAATGTCATAATCGCCTAATTTGAGTTCATCCACCGTAATCCCTACGCTATAATCCCCGTTATAGGCGTCATCCAAAACCTTAAGCGTGAATGTGAAAATTGTCTCTCCATCATTGGCGTAACCATTGATGGTAACAGAGGAAGAACTTGCGACTGCAATTTTACCAGTTTCAGCAAAATATTCAGGCACAACAGACATATAGTTTGTTGTCAGCGTACCAAATCCCTCTACAGTCACCTCATAACCGGTATTAAACTCAGTCAGTTCAAATGTATTGCTGTCATATTCGACGACCATGCCAAAAGTATCAAATTCGGTCGCTGTCATTTTTACAGCAAGTTCAACTTCTTCCCCAACTTCAGCGGTTGCACTGTCTACAGAAATCACAGTAGCGGTTGTTGTGGTTTCAGACGATGAATCATCTGCCAACGCACCAACAGGAAACAGCGAAAACAGCAGCACTACGCTGGTAAAAAATGATAATATTTGCTTCTTCATGACATACCCTCCTTAGCTAATTGGAAACTCTGTTATAGAGCCGACATAGTATTTCAAAATAAGCGTCGCATCTGCGGGGGTTATTTCACCATCGCCATCCACATCAGCAGCTTCTTTTGTAAAGCCATCAGTCGAATCTGTAATTGAGTCAACATAGCGTTTTAACACTAATGTTGCATCTGCGGGCGTTATCTCTCCGTCCCCGTTGACATCGCCCAGCACATAAGGGGCTGCGATTTCCACGGTGCAGCCTGTTGCCGCAGCATTGACCGAATTTGCATATGTGCAAATCCAGGCAATGTTGGATTCCGCGTCATCTTCGCGGTAGGTGATGTAATCCACCGTACCATCGAAGGACAATTCGCCCGATACACCGTCGTCCACGTTGAAATACAGCGTGGTCAGCAAAATCCCGCTGCCCTCGTCCTGCGCAACATTCTGCGCGTTGGCGAAAATCAGGCTCAACGTGTTCTCGGCGCTGGCGATTGACACAGCCTCCGTATTAAAGCTCCCGTTGCCGGATTGATCCGCATATGTCAGGCCATCATCATATGTGACGGACATCTGCACACCGTTCAGTCCGGCTTCGGCGGTCACATACACCGGCAAAGATACTGTTTCCTGATCTTCATCAGTTTCCGCCGGTCCAAGCGTGATCTGCGCTGTATGCTCCGAATCCGTTTTGTAGTCAACAGTGACCGTTTCGGAATCTTCGGATTCGCTGTCCGCGCCCTCGTCCGACGCCGCTTCGCCGCTGTCGTCTGCGGCCACCGCCGCTAACGCAACGTTGCCGCCGTTCTGTTCCTGCGCCTCCTGAATATACAGCTCTTCCAGAATACGAAACAGCTCCGGTTCCTCCCGGTTCGCCGCAAATGCAGATGTTCCAAGGGAGAACGCAAGGCTCATACTCAGCAGACCAGCAAAAATTCGTTTCATTTGCATAGCTTCTCCTTTTGTTTTGCCCATACCCCGCCCCGTGTCGGAACGGGGTACGGGCTTTTTTTACTTTTTCCGGGTCAGATGTACCTTACTCCGCTGCGTCCCCGGACGCGGCCTCAGAATCTGCGCCGGTGTCAGCGCCGGAATCGTCGGCAGCCTCAGAATCCGATCCCGCAGCAGCTTCATCAGAAGATTCGTCGGAATCTTCGTCAGATGCATCCTCGGAGGCTCCGTCAGAGGTTTCTGTAGCATCTTCTGTGGCGTCCTCGGAAGCCGCTTCTTCGACGGTTTCATCCGTGCTGTCGGTATCCTGCTCCTCCGTGCGATAGAGGATGTTCAGAATATCCAGCAGGTCGTTCTTGCCGTCGTCGTTGTAGTCCAGAGAATCCTCATAGGTGCTGCCATCTGCGTCCTCGGTCTGCGTACCGGCTGCAACAGAAGCGATGATACTCTCGATATCTGCATCCGCAGTATCCCCGCTGCTTTCATCCCAACTGGTGCGCTTTACACTGACCGAGATCACAAGATCGCTGTCCTCTGCAAGCAGTTCAGCGGTCAGCTCCACAACGTAGTAACCGTTCTCGTCAGGCTCAACCGTTTCTCCGTTCACGGTCACATTCGGCAAACCATATCCGCTCTCAGGCGTCACGGTAAAGCTGATGGTCATACCCTGCTTTGCACTGTAAGCGCCGGTTTCCGCGTCAGCGCTCAGCAGCGTATCAACCGTCTGCACTTCGCCATCTTCATCCGTCTCCGTCGTGCGCTCATAGACTACGATATCGGCATTATCGCTATCAATCGTAATGCTTGTCCGCGCAACTGCGGTCACGGTGAAGGTCACGGTTTCAGAGACATTGTAGTTTGTCGTGCCAAGCGCGTACACAGTCAGTTCAAGCTCGGCACCGGCTTCCACCGTCTGCGTGACGCCCAGTGTTGTGCCGTTTGTTACGGTAAAGCCAGTCGGCGCGGTGAACATCAGCACGGATGTGCCTGCATAGCTGCTGGTATCTTCGATCAGCGTTGCCAGATCCAGCGTTTCGCCAATCTCAGCGATAATCGTGCCGTCGTTCCGCATCACCAGTGTCTGCTCCGCCTTTTCGATGGTGAAGCTCTCGGTCAACACCGTGCCGGAGTAGTTGCCCGTTAGCGTCACGGTCACAGTCGCCGTGCTTTCCTCCGTGCTTGCGTTGATGTTGTTGCTGTAGGTGACGGTATAGTCCTCACCCTCGGTCAGCACAGATTCGTCCCTTGTGACGGTCACTTCCGGCTCTATCGCCTCGCCAGTGTAGACGTAGCTGCCATCCGCCACAGTCACCGTAACGCTCTCGCTCACATCGCTGCCAGTGATCTCAAACGTGAGTTCTGCGCTGCCGGTGCAGTTGGGTTCGAGGCCCGTGATGGTAACGGTTGCAGTGCCGACATCCGTGTTATTCGCATACTCGATGCTGTAATCCGTACCTTCCGTCAGGTTCAGACCATCGGCAAGGATAACCACCGGTTTCTGTTCGGTTCCGTCATACACCACGCTGTCGCTCTCCAATGCGAAATCATCCGCAGTCAGGGTACGCGCTTCAATCGTGAACGTCGTGCTTGCCTCGCCGCTGTAGTTTCCGGTAAAGGTCACAGTCGCAGACGCGGTTCCAGCGTTCACTTCGTCCGCGTAGCTGATCTCATAGGTGTACACGGTATCCTCAGTCAACGCGGCTCCATCCACAGTGATCTCCACATCCGGCTCAATCGCATTTCCGGTGTAGGTGTAAACTGCGCTGCTGTCGCTCAGCGCCACAGTTGCCTCAACCGGCTGCGGCTCGATGGTGAAGTTCGTGGACGCTGTGCCTGTGCTGTCGCCGGACGTGTAAGTCGCTGTTACCGTGTAGGTTCCGGCATCCGTCGGGGCGGAATCCAGTTTTGTGCCGTCTGCGTCATAGTAAACGTAAGTCCACGTTCCATCGGTTTCCTCGACTTTCACGCTGGCCGCTTCATAGGTCAGCGCTTCGCCGGTGTAGGTCGCCGTGCCGCTCTCGAAGGTGATGCTTTCGGAAACTTCCGCTTTATTCACGGTTGTCACGGTCACGGCAACAGGCTCGGAGGCATTGTAATTATCCCCCTCCACTGCGTAAATCGTGATGGTAGCCGTCGCGCCCGCAGTCTCCGGCGTTGTCAGGACACTTCCGTTCAGCGTGAAGCCGTCGCCTTCAGCCAGCCCATAGACCAGCTCTGTCTGGTTGCCGCTTACAAGGTTCAGCGTGGACAGGTCTTTGCTTGCGCTGACCGGCAGCTCCTGCGTGTCATGGTTTACCGTCAGCGTCTGGTCGGCCTTCGCAATCGTGTAGGTCGCTGTCGCAGTGCCGGAGTAGTTGCCCTGGAAGGTCACGGTGACGGTGACATCGCTTCCGGCGTTCACAAAGTCTGTTGTTTCATCGCCATACACAACCGTGTAATCCGTATCCTCCGTAAGCTCACTCTCACCAATCACGACCTTGACCGCAGGTTTGACATCCTCGCCGGTGTAGATTGCTTCGTCGAAGCTGATTGTCACAGTTTCGCTGTCCAATTCTGCCGTGACGATCTGGAACTCATAGGTCAGCGTACCTGTGTAGTTGCCAGCACCGGTGATTGTGATGGTTGCAGTACCAAGCGCAGTGTTGTCTGCATAGGACACAGTGTAATCCGTACCCTCAATCAGCTCACTGGAAATCGTCTTGACTACTTCGCTGCCAGTGTAACCCGCATCAGCGGTATCCACTGTGAAGTCATCGCTGGTGATTTCTTTCGGATTGATCGTGAAGGTGGCAGTACCACTGCCTTCGTAATTCGTGAATGTCACCAATACAGTGGCCGACCCAGCGTTCGTATTGTCAGAGTAAGTAACGTCCCAACTGTACGTTTCGCCATTTGTTACTTCCTCTCCGGCAACCGTCACAACAACTGCCGGTTCATATGCTTCGCCGCTGTAAGTATAGCTTGCTTCTGTATCGGCCAGCGTCACAGCCACCTTCGAGTAGGAAATGTATATTAGAGCCGCAGTTGCATCATCGGCAACAGATAATGTATAAACGCCTTCCTCATCCGGCTCAACGATTGTCCCGTAATCGTTTGTTGTAACACTTCTTAGCAGTTGATTACTCGAAACCTGAATGGTGAAATCAATACTGTCTCCAGGCACAATATAGTAGATGGCCCCGACCTTGGTCAGTTTATTTAAACTTTCATTTGTAAATGTTACGTCACCGGTCACAGACAACTTAACTCTTGCGATGACCACACATCTGATCGTTGTGTTCTCCGTTACGGTAACAGAATACAGACCCTCACTATCCGGAGAGAGAATGACCTCATTTTCTGTTCCGTCCTCAGACGTGGTAACAGCAGAAACAGATGTCAGGGCACAAGTATCAGCCACCGAAACACTGAACTTTATTGTATCGCCAGGCGCTACATAATAGAGACCGGACGTTCCGGACGCATACACTGTGGCAGAATCCTCTGCAAAAGTCTGACTGGTGCTCTGACTTGTTTCCGTAACTGTTTCAAATGTCACAGTTGTTACTGCCAATGTCTCGACTGTTACGGTTTCATCGCCAGAGAAGACAAGCGTATACTCATCGCCGCTCTGTTCAATTGAGCCGCCGTTGGACGCTGTGACCTCTGTCGCAATGGTTCCATCTGGCATATTCAACGTAAACACAACGCTTCCGATGCCTGTATCGCCGGACTGCCAAGATAACAGGGGATAACCAGCCATCGTTATACTGTTAACCGTTTCACCTTCCACCACAACAGAAACATCCTTTTCGGTCACAAAGCTGACGGTTCCTGCGGTACTGCTGACAAAATCATCACCCAGCTTTTCGTTCAAGGTGGCAACGTCAGACTGTGAGAACGCTTCCACACCAGATGTATAGGCTGTCGAGCATCTTCCGCTCAGGTAATAACAGTTTTCAGCTGTCCAAACGCGGCCACTGATTGCATCTGCCGTTTTGATTGCGCTGACCGTTCCTGCATTGTAGCAATTACTCACATTTAGAGAGGCGCTGCTGACGCCATAGCCCGCAATGCCTCCAGCATAATTTCCAGTGCTTACAATGGATCCAATGTTATAACAATTACTTATTGTCACATTCGCGTAGGCTGCGACATATCCAATGAAACCACCTGTGCCATTGCCGCCGTTAATGGTTCCAGAATTGTAGCAATTTTTAATGATACAAGTCGTAACGTCATCTTTGGCGGATCCAAGGTTGCCAATCAAACCCGCAACATAAGTACTTGTTGCATTAACTGTGGCTTCATTGCCGCAGTTGCTAATCGTAACGGTACTGCCTTTAAGGACAAAGCCAATTAAACCGGCGGACTTTCCTGCACAGTTCACTTCACCGGAAACAACAAGGTTCTGGATTGTAGTCGTTCCACTTGCATATCCAAATAAGCCCTGATAGTCATCAGTAGAATCTACAAGGAGGCCCGAAATCGTATGTCCACCGCCGTCAAACGTGCCAGAAAAAGTATTTTCGCTGTTGCCGATTGGTGTCCAAAGCACATTATTCAGGTTCAGGTCTGTGGTCAGCAGATAAGACTTTCCAAGTACATCTTCGCCGCCAGCATTCACCTGCTGTGCCAGATATGCCAACGTATCCGTATCAGAAATCAGGTATGGGTCCGTCTCTGTGCCTGTTCCACCATCGAAGTTGGTTCCAACAACGCCATACCACGTCGTATCTCCGGAAACTTTATTTACAGTAACGGTAGCATCGGCGCTTATGGATTTATTGCTATATCCATTGTCGTTTTCCACAACAACCGTATAGATAAACAAACCCGGTTCACTGCCTGTTACATCATTGGAAACGAAAAAGCTCCGATCATTCAAAGTGGAAGAATCAACAACTGTAGTGTTCTCCGAAAGCGCGACGCCATCTCTATACCACTGACACGTCAGTGTACCAATGTCACCCTCATCTAAGGTCACTGTAGCCGTCAAGGTTTTTGTTTCATTAAGGTCAATCTCGAAACCTTCCATTTCTACCGTGCCTGCCGCAGCAAGATAAACACTGCTAAAGGTAGGATAAGCGTCTTCTTGCGCTTGCCAGCCAATAAGCTCGGTATAGGTTTGGTAGTTATCAAGTACCCAACCATTTAACTGACTTGTCAAATCACCATCATAAGCCAGAGAGCAATTGCTCACTGCGGTCACTGTTTCGCTGGTATCAAAACTGCCAGAATAATTCAAAGAAAGACCCGATGTAGAACCACAAACATCTAAATTGTCCTGTTCAAGGTAGTAGCTATTAGATATGGTTGTTCCAACAGCCAAACCAATCAAGCCGCCTGTTTCATCAGCACTTAGGGTTGTCGCACTATAGCTGTTATAAATATAATTACTGTTGGATGCTGCCCAACCAATCAAGCCACCCGCATACTGCACTCCTGAAACAGTGCCGATTGCATAGCTGTTATAGACATATCCAGAATATAGCAGTCCAATCAAACCACCAGCAGAGTATCCGCCAACCACTTCGGCATTAGCTGCACAGTTCCAAATTTGTGGAGATTTTTCCGTGTAGCCAACCAAACCACCAGTATAATAACCGCCGCTGACCGCCATATCTGTGACCAAGCAATTCTCCAATGATGCGCTTGAACCATACAGTTCGCCGACGATTCCGCCAACATAGGTTTTGCTATCAGTACAATCCACAGTCACCGTACCGCTCACTGTCAGGTTTTCCACTGTGCCGGTAACATAACCAAACATACCATAGTAACCCGTTGAAGAACCTGAAACATTCAGGCCGGTGACTGAGTACCCGCCGCCATCATAGGCACCGCAGAACGGATAATCGCTGCTACCGATGCCATTCCATGTTGCATCCTCTAAATCAATCGACGCGGTCTGTTCAAAGTAATATGGCGTTGAGCTTGTGTTTACCAGTGCAGAAACTGCGTGAAGTTTTGCAGCTGTGTCGATCAGGTATGGGTTATCCGCACTATTTTCCGCAGAATTAGAATCCTTCAGGTAAATCGTGAACGTTCCGCCGTCAAGACTGCCATCTTCATTCGTCACAAACTCCGTCGTAACCGTGTACATGGAACTGAACACTTCAGACGACCACGTATAACTGTTGCGGCTGGCAACACTTATCCAATAATATGTTACGCCCGCGGTGCTTGTACTTGGCGAGTAACTCGAAGATGTTGCCCCGCTAATCGCAGTCCGGCTGGATTCATCCGCGGATGTGCTGGAATACCACTGATATTGCAGTACATCGCCACTTCCTGAAGCAACAGCGGTAAAACTGATTGTATCTCCAACCGCCACTTCCAGTTCCGTATCGGCCGTAGCTGCACCATTCAGGAAAACGACAACGACAGGATTTGTTGCGCTTGCCTCATAGGACGAGAAATCATCTGTAAATACCGGATAGCTATTTGAACTTGTTGAATCCAATTCCCAATTAGACAGTTCAACACTCGTCTCACGCACAACATAGGTGTTAAGTGCCTGAAGCAGGCTTGTCACGCTGTATCCATCAACAGATGTCGATACTGCCTGAGATTCGTCGAAGAACACCAGATTTTCCTGACTTCCCTTGCTGGAGCTCCCGCCGGTCATACCAATCAAGAAACTTGCACTGTTATTCAGCGCATAGCTGTCGGAATATGTGGAAATACTGCTTGCACCACCGGCGAGCGCTCCTACATAGGAAGTTCCGCTGACAGTGCCGCTGTTGTAGCAGTTTCCAAATCCGTATACAGCTCGTCCAGCAATGCCGCCGACATATTCACCACCAGTAACGGTACCGCCATTATACGAATTTAGCAGCACGACTGATGTGTCCGATATATTCGATGTTTGACCGTTCAAATATCCGATAACACCACCAGCATAAGTTGCAGAACCCATCACGTTAGCGCTGTTACCAACATTCCTTACGAGCGACTCCGAATAGTCCGGTACACTATAATAATACGCGATAACGCCGCCAGCATAGCTGTCATCTGTACCGGATGCGGTGGATGTAACTGAGCCACTATTGCTGCAATCGCTGATTGTCGTGCAGGGATTTGCCACATAACCAGCAACACCACCGGCGGAAACACTGCCGCTTACTGTGCCGGTGTTATTGCAATCGGTTACCACATTATTGGAAAGAGATACATTATAGTTAATCGAGCCATTTGCGTATGCTCCGCCGCTTGAAGAATAACTATTAAGAACTCCTCCCAAAATGCCGCCAGCATTGGAACCGCTGACCGCGGCTACATTGCTGCTGCCGCTGATACTGTCCGCATAGGTCATGTAGCCAACAATACCGCCTGCATAGCCATCGCTACACTGCACGGTGCCGCCAGTCACCGTGCAGTCCGTCAGTGTACTGTCGGCAAAGGTTGCAGAGCTGCTGCTTTGATTTCCACTTCTGGAAAACTCATGACCGCCAAGCTGTCCTGCAATTCCACCCGCCGAAACTGTGCCGGTCACGATGCCGCTTGCGGTGCAATCCGATATGGTGTTATCGCCGGCAATAACACCGAAAATGCCACCGGCATACGCACCGCTCACCTGACCTCCGCTGCTCAGGCTGCATTCGCTTACGGTAGCAAACTGTGAAGTACCGACCACACCACCGGCAAAAGACAATGTGCTTCCGGTTTTGTTTACCACAACCGCATCACTGGAGCAATCCATCACGGTGGTTGTCTTGTCAATTTCATAGATTATCCCTGTGGTTGCACCTGCACCAGTACCCGAACTTGAAGTGCCGAGCGTATATACACTGACCGCCGCACCTACTACTCCGCCAGCCGTGTTGGAGTAATGATACTCGTTCAGATTGTAATAACCGGTACCCTCGTTAGTCGATGTACCATCTTCCAGTGAGTTGTAAAACTGGCCATAGGTTGTATATGCGCCAGTTTGGTAAAGCGTCTCGCTACCATTTACAACCACGCTGGCCGCAGAAGTGCATCCGCTGACATCCGAACCATGTGCCAAGCCGACCACACCGCCAGCTAAAGTCAGAATCGCATCGCCATCCGCAGAGGTTTCGGCAGATACATATGTTCCGCTCTGCGCAGAAACGCTGGTTACGCTGGCTGATGCCTCTGCAGAAGATACGCCCAGATAACCGACTGCGCCGCCAACGACCACATTGACCGTACCGGTCGCTGCATTTGCAGCCATGACCGTCACATTGACTGCGCAATCTGACACGGTTGTATCCAATGCAAAGCCAATGATACCACCCGCATAAATAGCACTGGAATCTGTATTTTCCTCGTCCGCGGTCATCGAAACACTTACTCTGCCGGTCACGGTCAGATTACTGATCGTGGCACCGTCCGTATAACCGAACAGTCCGCCATAAACCGTTTCACCCGCCGCAGTTTCCGCCGTCATGTTTAGGCCACTGATTGTATGTCCATCACCATCGAATGAACCTGCGAAATAATAATCGCTGCCGTTTGCAATGGGCGTCCAGTCTGCCGTCAGAGAAATATCAGCTGTCAGTTTGAAGTATTTTCCACTGCCATTATTAAGAACGTCGGACAAAGCAAAATTCGCATCTCCATTAGAAATAAGCTGTAAACTAATCAAATCATCTTCGGTGGCAATTTGATAAGGGTTGCTTTCTGTTCCTTCACCCGAAAAAATATCTTCAAGAAATTCTTTTGTAGATAAATTTTCTTTCAATGTTTCAACATCAACCGCTTTTGCGTTAATACTAAGGAAACTCAGACTAAACACAATAGACAGCGCCAGAAAGATGGAAAGCAAGCGTTTGCCAAGCCCCTTAGAGCCGATATGTTCCATTTTCATATCTCCTGTCACATATGAGTAATAGTTTGTTCAAATACTCCGTCGACACCCTATGAAGATAATCTACCATAGGGTGCCAACTTTTACTGATTTTTGATTTGCTTGTCAGTCAGTTATCAAGTACATCTGTCCTGTTTCCGGATCCTGATAAACCATGCCCAGTTCGTTGTATGCTGTGCCAGAGCCGGAACTGGAGTCGTCAGTTTCCATAATCTGGATGTCTTGGGTAACTTCCGTCATTTCGACATCCAGTATTTTCAAATTGACATTGTACTTGGTTATTATGGCCAGCATCAGACCACAGGCAAAAACCAGCATGGCATCCACGAGGTTTGCCACACCCGCCATCGGATCAACACTGCTGCCCTCATCGAATAAATTGTTCGATGACAAGCCCTTATGACCTCGGATCATCGTTTGACCTCCGTCTTTTCCGCTTGTTCCTTGTCGAATCGTATGGCTTCTAAGGTGCCTTCCATCATTGCTTCGAGCATGGTCGTGTAATCACGATACCAGCGTCGACGGACAGTAGAAATCACAGAGGCAATACCGGCGGAAACCAACCCGGCAACCGTCGTATCAAATGCGACAAGAAGCGATGCGGACAATGTTGCTGTGTCTCCGTTGCCCAACGCCACAATACCAGGTCCCAAGGGAATCAGCGTTCCCATCAGGCCAAGCATTGGGCCAAGTTTGGCTACAATGTCTGTTAATTCGACGGTTCTTTGATAACACAGCATTTCCTTATTCAATAAGCCTTGGGCTATCGTAGCCAGTGTTTCTTCTGAATCATTTTTGCTATAAAGAATCTGCAACAGTTCGCCCTTGTGCCGATTCAGAATTTTTGACCCTTTGATTTCCTGCGTCAGCTCGTCTGTCGTCAGTTTCTTTTCCTCCATGAGGGCAAGAACTTCTGGCATCACCTTTCGTAATTTTCGGCGTTCAGTGACGCATTCAATTAAGATGCTGCCCAAACAGATGAGGGATACAACAATGAGAAAAAGAAGCAGTATGATAACAGGGGTTTGTAGAGCCTGACTGACTGAATGTAGTGCATCTGTAAATAATGTTTCCATTCCAAATTCTCCGCTCTGCCTTTGTCTGCGGACTGTCTGTTCCCATGCCCGCGATGCGAATGGCATGGGAACAGGCAACAGTTCACAGAATCAAGGAAGAGTTTTATCAGGATTTAGGAAATTGTGAGCGCACTCAGCTTATAACCATAAGTACCAGACTGGGAGGTCACAGGATCCCAGATGTGTGCATTGATGTGATCAGCATAATACTGCAAAGTCTCCTGCAAATCCCACCCGTAATTATAGGTACCACCGTATTCACCGCTGGCATTTGTGTACCCATAATAAGATGCTATTTCGCTTCCACACGAGGACACGATGTCATCAATGCTTATATATTCTGTCGTGCCATTTACGTCAATTGATACATAATATTTTTCAGTGCTTTCGCTTGGCGTTTCTGTAGCATATAGAGTGCTATCAGTCAGCACCTTGTATGCTGTTTCCGAAAGGCGTTCCGCAGCCAGCAGTGTGTGCGTACTGTCAGTATCACTCTGATTTAGATAAAGCGCATACTGAATTCCCAGTTTAATTGCCGATTCAATTTTATCAGTGTCATAAGTTCCACTTGTACTCGGTGTATTGTCATTTGTACCAGTGCTATTCCAGTTATCTCCAATATAATACGCGGCTACGGCAGCAGAGTTGTCACTCTTTACATGGAAAAATGTTTCAACCATATATTGCACCATTGCCGCCGGATTAATATAACCATTTACACTTGATAATTGATCCATATAGGCGTATGCTTGAATATACGGCATAAACATACAAGTAATCGGAGAGTAATTATAGCCATTGTTTCCGATTATGACATTATAATTAGTGCCAGACATGATGATTGGCATTCCGCTGGAACCATATTCAGATACCAAGACATCAATGACATCAGCTTTTTTGTTACTAAGGCTATCTGACTGCCCAGTGGTTCCGCCAGTATAGCTATAGCCTGTAGCGCTCAAGATAACCAAACTAACCCCCGCATCTTCCAATTCCTCCGCCGTATAATCATTATCATCGACAAAGTTGAAATTGTTTACCTCTGCAAACATATCAGAGCGTACATCTCCCTGTTCCGCAGGGTCTTCGCAAGTAAAGATTTCATTATCCTCATCGTAAGCCGTAACAAAAGCAGCTGTCTTTTTGGTAAGCGAACCTGTATCAATTAAGTAAGCAATATAATATGGAATACCCGCAGAGAACTGCTCCAGATTCACAGCAATGGTGTACGGGTCGTCATAACGAACGGATTTGTCCTTGTTTTCGGTTAGATACCCGCTCAGAGAATTCCCCATTTCAGCCCATGCATACAAACGGGACGTTGCAGAACCGGTTTGCACATCGGTGATGACCGCGTCTTCACCTTGGGAAACAATCTCAGCATACACGGTGCTATTGAATCCGAAGAACGCATCGACATTACCAGCTCCGCCAAAATAGACCTGGTTTCCACCGCCAGAGCTATACAGCTCATTGCCGTTATATAGGCTACCAAGAGCGGATACAACAGATCCATCGTTGTAATAATAATACTCGGGGTCTGAATCTGAAGGTGCATCACCAGTTGCAAGAAGATAGTTATAGTTATAGAGATATGGATCCGTGGCCTCGTTAACATCTGTGCCAGCCATATCAATGGGGCCGCTAAACAAGGTACCTGCAACCACATTAACGCCAAACACGAGAGGGATTTCACTGGCAGCTCGCTGAGAAGTGGCAGTCAGCACAGAGGTATCCACCTGCACTGGGGTTTCGGTCGGAGATGGGAACACATTTTCATCGCTGGTTTCTGCCAGCGCAGAGAACCCTACTGCGGAAAGCGCGAGGGTTGCAGACAGACCAATACTAACGGCCTTCTTGACAAATTTTCTTTTGCTTGTCATAAAATTACCTCCTAAATGAAGTGAAATAAAGTTTGACTTTTTATATCAAGTGTGCGCACCCATAGCTCAGTATGAGATTTCCCGCGTTTTTTGAAATTTCTGAACCGCATAAAACGCCGGATGTCAGACGACCTCCTTTCCACGTTTCGTCTGATACGAGCTGTGAGTTCGCTTAACTTAATATCTACTGTGTTTATCCCCTTTGGGGTAACAAAAAAGCTGCTTTTCGAGAAGAAAGCAGCACCAAAAGTAAATCTATGACCTCATATAAGGCATAGGATTTCCAATATGAAATGCACTTCTACTCAAATACGGAGGGTATTCCTGTTTCCAAAAAATACCGTCAACCACAGATACTTGTGGTTTCGACCTGTTTACCATAAACCTGCACAACTGCAAATTCCCAGGCATAAGGCTTTGAAGGCAAGATATAATTTTTAATATTTTCCCGTCTATGCGGAATACTAACCCTGTTGGTTGACAGGGAATCCTTTCATAAAGTATTCTCCTTT
>JAJQBC010000032.1 GCA_021203465.1 Lachnospiraceae bacterium
TCAATCCACAGAAAATTTTTTTGTTTCTTATTGTGATTCATGATTAAATATTGTATCATAAATCTGTCTGAAACATCATTCCAACGAAGAAAGGATTCCGCTTTTATGGAAAACAAACAGTCAATCATGGACATTTTCGGAATGAACGTCTTCAACGACAAGGTCATGCGGCAGTACCTGCCAAAAAACATTTATTATGAGCTTCGCAAGACGATCGATGGACGCAAAGAGCTGGATCCCGCAATCGCAGACGTGATTGCGGCGGCGATTCGCAAGTGGGCGATTGAAAAAGGTGCGACCCATTATACACACTGGTTCCAGCCACTGACCGGTTTCACGGCCGAGAAGCACGACTCCTTCCTGACGCCGCCCCGCGAGGACGGTTCCGTACTCATGGAATTTTCCGGCAAGGATCTGATCAAAGGCGAGCCGGACGCCTCCTCCTTCCCGTCAGGCGGCCTGCGCGCCACCTTTGAGGCGAGAGGCTACACGACCTGGGATTGCACCTCCCCCGCCTTCATCCGTGAGGACGCCGCTGGGGCAATCCTCTGCATCCCGACCGCCTTCTGCTCCTTCACCGGTGAGGCGCTCGACCAAAAGACGCCGCTCCTGCGCTCCATGGCAGCCGTCGAAGAACAGGCGCTGCGCCTTCTTCGGCTGTTCGGCAACACAACATCGCGCAAGGTTATCCCGAGCGTCGGCGCGGAGCAGGAGTATTTCCTGATCGACCGCGAGAAATATTTACAGAGAAAAGACCTGATCTACACCGGACGCACCCTGTTCGGGGCAATGCCGCCGAAGGGGCAGGAGCTGGACGACCACTATTTCGGCACGCTACGGCAGCGCATCGGCGCTTACATGCGTCAGGTGAATGAAGAGCTCTGGAAAATGGGCGTTCCGGCCAAAACGCAGCATAATGAGGTGGCTCCTGCCCAGCACGAGCTGGCTCCGATTTATGCGGAGGCTAATGTGGCCGCCGACCACAACCAGATCATGATGCAGACACTGAAAAGGGTTGCTGCACAGCAGGGACTGGTCTGCCTGCTCCACGAAAAGCCCTTCGCAGGTGTGAATGGCTCCGGTAAGCACAATAACTGGTCGCTGACCACGGACGATGGCATCAATCTCTTTGACCCCGGGAAGCGCCCGCACGAAAACCGGCAGTTCCTGCTCGTCCTCGCCTGCATCCTGAAAGCGGTCGACACGCATGCCGACCTGCTCCGTGAGTCTGCCGCCAATGTGGGAAATGACCATCGGCTCGGCGCCCACGAGGCTCCGCCCGCGATCATCTCCGTATTCCTCGGCGAGCAGCTCGACGATTTGATCGACCAGATTCTGAGCACCGGAGATGCGACCCACAGCCTGAAGAGCCATCATCTGTACACTGGCGTGAAGACACTCCCGGATTTCATGAAGGACGCCACCGACCGCAACCGCACCTCACCCTTTGCCTTCACCGGCAATAAATTTGAGTTCCGCATGGTCGGCTCGCGCGACTCAATCGCGCACTCTACAGTTGTTATGAACACGATCGCGGCGGAAGCCTTTGCGGATGCCTGCGACATTCTAGAAAAAGCAGATGATTTTGAAACTGCACTCCACGACCTGTTGATTCAGTACTTCAGCGAGCACCGGAAAATCGTCTTCAGCGGAAACGGCTATTCCGAAGAGTGGGTAGCTGAAGCCGTGCGCCGCGGCCTGCCGAATCTGCCGTCCATGGTGGATGCGATCCCAGCTCTCGTGACCGACAAATCCATCACCATGTTTGAGCGCTTCCACGTCTTTGACGAGGCGGAGCTGCGCTCCCGCGCAGAGATCCAGTATGAGACCTACAACAAGGCGATCAACATCGAAGCGCTGACGATGATCGATATGACGGTCAAGCAGATCCTGCCCGCCGTCATCGGCTACACCGGCACGCTCTCCTCCATTATCCAGTCCGTAAAAGCGGCCGGGGCAACTCCTGCCGTGCAGTCTGAGCTTCTTCGCGATATCAGTGCGCTGCTCAATGAGGCAAACGGAGCGGTCCGCATTTTGAAAAAGGTAACCGCAGAGGCGCCCACGATCGAGGACAATGAGACGCGGGCACACTTCTATCACGACTATGTACTTCCCGCCATGGAGGCGCTGCGCCGCCCGGTCGACCGGCTCGAGATGCTCGTCGACAAAGAGGTCTGGCCGATGCCGTCCTACGGCGACCTGATCTTCGAGGTATAAAAGTCGATTGCTATGCTCTAAAGGGTTTATGCTTTTTTAGAGTATGCAGCCCACATAACTCCCACCCGAAACATTTATAGTAAATGACAAACACGAAAAAGACCGACTATCCCAGATTATGAGATGTCGGTCTTTTGTCAGTCATGCAGGTCAGACGCTGTTCAGCACACACCCTGCGCCAGCATGGCATTCGCCACCTTCTCGAAGCCCGCGATGTTCGCGCCTGCCACGTAATTGCCTTCCATGTCATAGCGCTTTGCCGCATTGTCGATGTTGTGGTAAATATTGATCATGATCTGCTCGAGCTTCGCATCGACCTCCTCGAAGGTCCAGCTCAGGCGCTCACTGTTCTGCGTCATCTCCAGAGCGGAGGTTGCAACACCGCCTGCATTGGAAGCCTTGCCGCAGATGAAGAGTACACCGTTCTCCTGCAGGTACTTCGTCGCATCCAGCGTGGTCGGCATATTGGCGCCCTCGCAGACCGCCACGCAGCCGTTCGCCACGAGCTGCTTCGCATCGTCAAGCAGAAGCTCGTTCTGTGTCGCACACGGAAGCGCGATGTCGCACTTCACCTGCCATACACCGCATCCCTCATGATACTGAGCTGAGGATCTCGCCTTCGCATACTCGGTCAGGCGCGCGCGGCGTACTTCCTTAACCTCCTTGAGAAGCGCCACATCGATGCCTTCCGGATCGTAGACCCAGCCGGTAGAGTCAGACACAGTCACGACCTTGGCGCCCATCTGCTGCGCCTTCTCCGTCGCGTAGATCGCTACATTTCCGGAACCTGATACGCAGCAGATCTTGCCTTCCATGCTCATGCCATGGCACTTCAGCAGCTCACGGGTGATGTAGAGAAGTCCATAGCCAGTCGCCTCCGTGCGTGCCAGAGAGCCGCCGAAGCTCAGGCCCTTGCCAGTCAGAACGCCCTCGTAGGAGCCGGTCAGCTTCTTGTACTGTCCAAACATATAGCCGATCTCACGACCCCCGACGCCGATATCCCCCGCCGGGACATCCTTGTCCGCTCCGATATACTTGTACAGCTCGTTAATAAAGCTCTGGCAGAACGCCATCACCTCTCTGTCGGATTTCCCTTTCGGGTCAAAATCCGAGCCGCCCTTGCCGCCGCCGATCGGCAGTCCGGTCAGGGAATTCTTGAAAATCTGTTCGAATCCCAGAAACTTGATGATACCGATATTGACCGACGGATGAAACCGGAGGCCTCCCTTATACGGTCCAATCGCATTGTTGAATTCCACGCGGTAACCGGTATTCACCTGTACCTGACCCTTGTCGTCCACCCATGGCACCCGGAACTTGACCTGACGATCCGGCTCCAGCAGACGCTCCAGCAGAGCCTCCCTGCGGTACAGCTCCTCATTGGCGTCGATCACCGGGCGGAGCGATTCCAGCACCTCATCCACCGCCTGCAAAAACTCAGGTTCTGATGCGTTTTTCTCTCTGACCTTTGCAAGCACCTCGTCTACATAACTCATAACTTTTCTTCTTCCTTTCGTATGGAATACATTTCAATTAATTATTTTATTCGAAAATTGCAAGTGCAAGTTGAACACATCCGCGAAAAGCTTCAATAG
>JAJQBC010000080.1 GCA_021203465.1 Lachnospiraceae bacterium
TGGTGGATCAGGGCGGCCAGCTTCTCCAGCGTCATTTCGCTCCCGTCCTGGACGGGGAAGTCCGGGGTGATATAGACGGGTGGCACCTCATTCGGGGGCAGTCTCATCGCTTCCACCTCTCCGTGATTTCCTTCTCGATCTCCAGTTGCGTCTGGATGCCGGTCAGCCATGTCCGCATGATGCGGCGCAGGCCGTCGATGCCACGAATGACGGTTACGCAAACGGCCAGGGTCACAATGACCGCCGTCCAGTTGATTCCTGTCAGAATTGCAATCATCGTTACCGCCCTCCCAGTTTCTTTCCGCACCAATGGCAGAAGCTGTGTTTCGGCATCACTCTGTGGTCGCAGGCGGGGCAGTGCCACACCCCGTCCCGGTGGTAGGGCCGTTCCTCCACCCGGAAGCGCCGGTACATACTCTGGTACTCTTTCTGCATCAGCTTGACATCGTGGAACCAGTTTCTGAACTCGTCCGCCGTGGAGCATCCGTAATCCTGCAGATCGCTCAGGATGCTGATTGCCTCTCCCAGGGTTGCGATGTCTTCCCGCCAGATGGAATCCGGCTCGTCCTTTTCGTTCCGGGCAAAGTCTTCACTGTTGCTTTTCAGGCTGCCCAGTTGGTTGATGATCCTCTCCAGTGACATCCCGTCACTCTTTTTTCCCATCACGCTCATTCCTTTCTCTGTTGGGGGTCGGTAGCGGGGGCATACCTACCATTTGTGAATCGTCCGTTTCTGCGATTGTCCGCTTGAACCTTCATGCTTACCCATCTGCAATTTGAAGGCTCGTAGTTCCCGTCCGGGTTAATACGGTCTAAGGTACATTGACCATACGGCGCTTCCGAATCGTAGCCTGCTGCGGTGGCCCATTCCTTGAATCTGGCATAATCGTGCCAATCGCTGCACACCCGGATGCCTCTCCCGCCGTAGTTTTTGTACGGCTCTGCGTTTTCTCTGTAGCATCTGTCCATCATGTTATGCCAAACCCGATAAAGACGGCGGAAGCCCACTTGTGTGCCATGCCTTGCATCGCCGTGCTTTGTGCGGGAAATGCAATTTTCGGCTGCACGTTGCTTGTTAAGACACCCACAGCTCTGGATGTAACCGCCCAAGAGGTGCGATGCCGTTGCGGTCTTCATTTTCCCGCATGAACATCGGCAAAGCCAAAGCACGGAACCGTTAGATGACCTCCCGGATTCTTCAATAACAGTCAGGCGACCAAATGTCTGCCCGGTTAAATCGTTATGGCTCATTGGCTTACCTCCTCTGGTGAAACGAATCCAAAAACCAGAAGGCACATATTGAATCCACGGACTTGATGTGCGTACATCGAAATCTTTACAGGGGGCTGAATAAATGGTTTCGGGTCTTTGTTCATCCGCTCTTTGTCCACCGCATCTGCGACGGCGTGAAGCTCTTTCCTCCGAGCCTCAATCTGAGGGGGAAGGCGGACGATGCTGTTCAGCTTGTCCAGCAGCTCCATGTCTGCGATGCCGGTCAGCTCTTGCTTTGAGCGGTTCCACTTCATCTTGTTCCAGCTCTTGATCACCGTGAATTGGGTTTCATCGGCTTCCCGGATGAAGAGGGTGGTTCCTTTCAGCGCCATCTTCATTTGGCGACCTCCTCTGCGGTGGGGCCGGATGATATGTAGCGCAGGATGTCAATCTTGCCCCGCTCGACGATCTGCACGACGTCGCCGGGATAATCCTTGACGGCTCTGGTTTCTACCGTCTCACCTGGCAGGGCGTATTTCGCAGGACTGTTCCAGACCTGAATGGTGGGCCTGCGAACTGTCCCCAGGTCAACGGCGAGTATGTTGGCATCGTCCGGGAAGCTGTTCACGGTGTCCAGCATTTCCTGCAGTATTTTCTTTACATACTCCGTTGTCATGCTCCCACCTCCAGCTCTTCCATGAACGTCTGGTAGCTGGCCAGGGCTTCCCGGCTGTAGGCGGTGCTGGTGGTGCCAGCGGCGATGGCTTCCCGGCTCCCACGCCAGCCCATGTTGTAGGCCATGTAGAGGGTTTCGGTGTCGTAGCCGATGGCTTCATCGTGGGCCATGATCCAGGCGATGTAGTCGATGGCGACCTCTGCGTTCTGGAGCGGGTCGGTCAGGTCGGTCACTCCCAGCGCCTCGATGCGGTCTGCCTGGGCGGGGATATTGAGCTGCATCAGGCCGATGCTGTTGCCGCCGTCGCCGATGACCTCAGCGTTGAAGCCGGTTTCCTGATTGGCGATGGCCATGACGGCGCAGAACAGTTCCGGGTCGTAGCCGCACAATGCGTAGATGATTTCCTGCAGGTCTGCATCCAGGCCGATCTGCGGCAGCGGGGTGGCCGTGGCCAGTTCCTGCGTTTCCGCATCGACGCTGCTGTACTGGTTGTAGCTGCTGACCGTCGATGCCGTCTTCTCTGTGCTGTCTGCCTCTGCAGGCGTTGGCCAAGTTCCGAAGAGCAGGCCAGCGGCCAGGGAAACCGTGGCGACGATGGTCGCTGTGCGGAGCCGCTTCTTCCTTGCCTGTTCCCGCTTACGCCGCTCTGAGCGGTTGCGGGGCTGTGCCGGTTGCATCTGGTAGGGCTGTCTGATGCAAAGGGCGGTTTCAGTTTTCATGGGCAGTCCTTCTTTCATGTTGGTTTTTACTCAGGCCAGCCCTTTGGCTTCCCGCTCTGCTTTCCAGCGTCTAAATCCCTCTTGAAACTCTGGGCGCTGGAGATCCTGCTGGATAGCGTTGTAGGCGGCCTGGGCCAGACTGAATTGAACGTGTTTCGGGATCTCCGAGGTGTTGATGTGGGGCATTGCGCCGGGGTCAACCGGCGCAGCCTGGAGTTCTCTTTTCGGCATCCTGGTTGCCCCCTCCTTACTGAGCCTTGCCGTACTGTTTCTCCGCCATCTCCGCGCCCAGAATCATGGCTTCGATCATTCGGATGATTTCCGGCTGCTTTTCGGCGGGGACGCTTGCGATGACATCTGCCAGCCGCTTTGCGCTGTCCATCTCTGCGGGTGTGTACTTCTTGTCCATGTGCGTCACCTCCGTTTCTTGTGCGTCTGGGCCTATTATAAGCCCTATACGCATAAAAAGTCAAGGGGCTTTTTATGCGTTTCTGACTTTTTGTTGACAGGCACACTTTTTTGTGTTATTATATTCTTGACGCATATGTGAGGTGAATGGTATGTCTATTGGTATCCGGATTAAACAGCTCCGTCGTTATCTGGATTTGACGCAGCAGGAATTTGCTGACCGAATCGGGGTAAGGAGGAACACCATTGCAAACTATGAGACGAAACGGAATAACCCTGTTGATTCTGTTGTCTCCCTGATTTGCCGTGAATTCAGCGTCCGTGAGGAATGGCTGCGAACCGGCGAGGGGGAAATGTTCGCCCCGGCTCCGAGTGCTGCGCTGGATGCCCTCGCAAAAGAACGGGGACTTTCCCACGGTGCCTACATTGCTATCGAAAAATTTCTGAATCTCAGCCCTGAACTCCAGGATGGGATTATTGGATACTTTACCGAGGTTGCCGCAGCCCTGAATGCGGATGCTGTCCCTTCGTCTGCTGCACCTGCGCTGGAATCCGCGGAGGATCTCCACGCCGAGCTTGACCGGCAGCTTGCCGCTGAAAAAGAGGCGGCGGCAAAGTGAGGAGTCTCATGCTCTGGCGGCTCCGGCACAATATGATGTTTTGGTATGGTGGAGGGTTTTCCCGGTGAAACCGCAAAAGGCCCACCCCTGGTGTTTGGGGTGGGCCTTTCTTTTGGAGGTGGTTATGTGTTTGGGTTTCTGAAAAAGCCG
>JAJQBC010000027.1 GCA_021203465.1 Lachnospiraceae bacterium
TGACGTTTCTGACAAAACGGATCGGATAAGGGTTTCTTATCTGTTAAAATAAACTATAATCGGGAGACAGATATATTATGAGAAAAAGAAGTTCGCTTTGCCTGATTCTGACGCTTGCGCTGGCTGCGGCGCTCTCGCTCACGGGCTGCCATGAGAGCAGCCAGACCTACGCCTGGGTGCTGGGAACGGCAAGCCCAGAGGATACGGTCACGCAGATCTACGCGGAGAAATTTGCTGAGGAGGTCGAGCGTCTCTCGGACGGTGCGATGCGCATCGAGGTCTACGCGAACAGCTCGCTCGGCGGCGATACCGAGCTGATCGAGAGCTGCATGACCGGCGACATTCCCTTCGTTGTACAGAACACTGCGCCGCAGGTCAGCTACCTGCCGCGCCTGTGCCTCTTCGATCTGCCCTGCGTGTTCAGCGATATCGAGGAGCTGCATGAGGTGCTGGACAACGAGGCATTCATGGAGAAAATAAATGAAATTTACGCGGAGAAGGGCCTTGAGCTGCTCGGCATGAGCGACCAGAATTTCCGCGTCATGAGTTCTAATGTCAAGGTCGAGAGCCTGGAGGATTTCTCCGGCATCAAGATCCGCACGATGGAGAATTCCTACCATATGACATTCTGGAAGTCGATCGGCGCGAACCCGACGCCGATGTCCTTCTCAGAGGTCTACATCGGCCTGCAGCAGAATACGATTGACGCGCAGGAGAACCCCTACGAGGTCATTGTCTCGAATAAATTCTACGAGCAGCAGGACTATGTGATCCAGACGAATCACCTGCCGCACCTCCTGAGCCTGATTGTGAGCGAGGACTTCATGGAAAGTCTCACAGAGGAACAGCAGGAGATCATCCGCGAGGCCGCGACTACTGCCTGTGCCTATGCGCGCGAGCAGGCTCAGGCCCGCGTGGACGACCGCATCGCGATCTGTGAGGAGGCCGGGACGGAGATCGTCGAGGTATCCGATGAGTTAGTCGCTCAGATGCGGGAGGCTTCCGCGGAGCTCTATGAGGAGATCCGGGAAGCGGTCGGGGATGATGAGCTGTATTACATGTATGTGGGGGAGTGATGGGCTAAATATTGTGAAACTTAAATAGGAAAGCTTACAGGGTGTCTTATCTATGGCACCCTGTACATCTTTTGCCTATCATAAAATTAACAGAAGGTCTCAACGAATCTGTGTCAAAACCATTATTAATCTTTATCGTCCCACCTGAGCAGATATACGAGATAGAGAAATATTGCAATTAAGCCAAGGCTAAAAAAGGCAATGGATACGGTCTTAGCCATAAGATAGTAATGTACATTTTCAGTAGAAAACGGTGTAAACGCCAAAGGAAGAATAATACAAAGAATACTAAAAACGGCAAAAATGCTTAGTCCAAGCCGCATCCCCTTTGGTTTCTTTAGTGAGCGTAGTTGCTTTTCTATTTGTTCCTTTTGAAGTTCAAGAAGCGTGATTGCTGACTTTTGCTCATCTATTCTTTCGGCGTTTTTTTCATACCAATATCCGTTAGTCGCTACTTGCTCGGTCATGATTTCGGAAATATCTGGATAATCAAATGATAGACCAAGAGGGGCTTGTGCTTTCTTTTTCGCACGCTCTGCAGCTTTCTGTCGCCCTTCAAATTCAGAGCCAATTTCTCTGCACACACTATAGCAAAAATCATCATCAGCATACGATTCCCTTGTAGAACGCTTCGATAAGGCAAAAGCCCGACACACCGAGGTCTCCAACCTCATCACCGAGCGGCAGGCACGTCGCCAGCAAATTGAGATGTATCTGGAGCAGCTACAGAAACGAGATTTGCTTACGGAATTCCGAGATGAAGACTGGTTCTCGATGGTCGATTGCATAACTGTTAAAGCCAAGGATGATATCACAGTCAAATTTAAAGACGGAACTGAAATCAGAGCGTAAGCGACATGAAGAAAAGGTCTCTTGACCATTGCGGTTGGGAGACCTTCGTTTAGTTGCCGAGACTATTCAGCCCGTATAAGCATCATCCGCACTGTTTGTAAAGTCCTGCTTATCAAGCCACTCCTTTTCTTCCTCTGTTTCAGGAATGTCAATTCTCTCAATTTTGAAAATAACAGGTCTCGTGCCATCATTACAACAGGCAATCATCATCCTGGCATCGTTCGTCCAATTACGCATAATCGAGCCGCCCTGCAATGCTGCATACACATATCTGCTGATTGCATCCCACGCTTCTCCGCAAAATTTACCATTCATCAGGTGATAAAAATCATCCTGTTCAGGAGTCCTCTTTAGCAGGAAAGTGTCTCCGGCTTTGAAGCATGGACAGGCACCCGAATTAGGGTCAGCAAGATATTTCTTTTGGTATTCAGGAAATACCTTTGTTTCCAAGACTGTTATTTTACATTCATGTTGCATACCGAATCCTCCAACTTTTTGATTGCATTATAACACTTCCAACTTACCCCGCAAACCCCAACTTACCCTGCAAGGGGTAAGCGGTCAGAGGAAACTTGTAATTGTATTATCTTCGGAGTCTTTATATCGATATAGATACACTTCACCCGTCCGGTATACTTCTGCTCTAACGCTTTCAGCGCCAGCAGATTATCCCCGTGAATCAGCATATTTTCCGTATTCGGGTCGGATATCGTGTTGGAGAGGGATGTATTTTCAATCAGCAGGCGAGGCTCAACCTGAATTGGTTCATCCTTGCCATACCATGTCAATTCGAGTTTGTTAGCCATTGTCCTGACCTCCGCTTTTTCTATTTTTGGGGTAAATCTTACGGTTATCCCAGATGAAGCTGTTTTTTCAAGGCGTCCTGAAGTACCTGGGAAAAATTAACCCCGGCTTCCGAGGCTGCCTCATTTAGCCATTCCGGTATGGAGAGGGTTTTTTTGACAGATTTGTTATTGTACATTTTTCGGTAGGCGAGGGTGTCGCATGCGATGAAGTTTACGAATTCGCCGTCGTTTCGTGTGATATCGGTCATTGCGGAGGGGGCAGGAATGGCGCGCCCATCGGATTCATATCCATAAAGGATGAGAGCCAGAGCATCTTCGGCCATCATGAGTCCGTCAGCCAGATCATCTCCACAGGTATAGCAGCCCTCGAGATCAGGAAAAACAATGGAATATCCACCGTCTGCTTCTGGTGTAAAAATTGCCGGATATGCGTATTTGGCCATGTTTAGACTCCTTTCGCCTGGTGAGGGGAGAGCGATTTATTTAGTCCCCACGTCTTTTAAAAATGTCTCTTGCCGTCCCTGAGAATGTAACTTTACCCGCACTTGTTGATGGGAATTTCTATGCAGGAGAAATATGGTTTAGATTGCGAATACTACGTGCTGTTTGCAGAACATAATTATTTTGTATATCGTACTACGGAGGATATGGTAATCATTCTGGAAATCTTTCATGAAAGAGAAGATTTTATGTATCAGATGTTTGGCATCGTAACAACTTCACAGGAAACGATAGATTACTGGGGCGAAGAATAGGGAACTGATGGCAGGTCATGTGACTCTTACGAAAGTCATTAACGATCAGGTCAGATTATATGGCCGTACGAGACAGGACAGTTGTAGAAGCGACTCGTGTTTGTAAAAACCTGAATGTATTGATGGAGTATCTAGAGAGCCGTGAAAAGAAGGTTGTTGATATTATGATTACATTATTTGACCAGAATGAAGTGTGGGAAGATTACATTGCATGCGATAGGAGAGAACAGTAGCAGGTAAGTTCGTGTTCCTTTGAATCTGCTGACACCCATCCACGCAAATCGGAATGTAATAAAAGGAGACGATACGGTCAGAAGTATCGTCAGAATGATTTGCGTCGGCTTAAGGGGTCGGCAGAAAGTGAGGAAATATGAGCGTCAAGGGAATTGATGTCTCGAGCTATCAGGGCACGGTCGACTGGAGAAGGGCTGCCGCCGCGGGCGTGGAATTCGCGGTTCTGAAAGTGATCCGGAAGGACTTAAGCCCGGACAGACAGTTTGAGAATAACTGGACAGGTGCGGCGGCGGCCGGCGTGCCGGTGCAGGGTGTGTACAACTATTCCTACGCGTCGACAGTCGGGAAGGCGAAGAGCGACGCGGAGGCGGTGCTCGGTATTCTTGCCGGGCGCACACCGATGGTGTGGCTGGACGTGGAAGACAGCGTGATGAAGGGGTTGGGGCAGAAACTGGAGAAGATTATCAACGCATATGGGGAGGTCATTACGGCGGCGGGCTGTAAGTTTGGCGTGTATACCGGGCTGAGCTTCTACAATTCCTATATGAAACCGTATGCCGATCAGATCAGCTGTCCGTTCTGGATTGCTCGTTATCCGGGCAGCGCGTCCATGAGCATCACAGCAGATCCGGCAGAGAGCAGGCGGCCAAAGATTGCGCATGAGCTGTATGGCTGGCAGTACAGTGCCAGAGGGCGCGTGCCCGGCGTCAATGGCAATGTGGATCTGGATGAATTCTACGCGGCCATCGAAACGGGGAAAGCTGCGTCGGCAGCCGTGACTTATCGCGTCAGATCCGGCGATACACTCTCCGAGATCGCGAAGAAGTATGATACGACGGTGGGCGCGATTATGGCTTTGAACAGTTCGATCACGGACGCGAACCGGATTTACGCGAACCAGGTGATCCGGGTGAAATAAGCGGGCTGGAAGGGGTGTCAAGAAATTTTGCTTGACACCCTTCTCTTTTTCATGTAAGATACCTGAGGGTGATCGCGATGGAGGAGATTCTGAGACAGGCACTTTTATATGATTTCTACGGGGAGCTGCTGACGGAGAGACAGAAGCGGGTCTACGAGGACGTGGTGTTGAACGATTATTCGCTGAGCGAGGTTGCGGGGGAGCTTGGAATCAGCCGTCAGGGCGTACACGATATGATTCGCAGGTGTGGCAAAACGCTTTCGGAATATGAGGAGAAGCTGCATCTGGTGGAGAAGTTTGTAAAGATGAAAAATCAGGTTGGCGAGATCCGGCGGATTGCCTCGGAGCATGAGAGTGAACCGGAGATGGTTGAGATCGGACGGCTGACCGTCGGGATTCTGGAGGAACTGTAGATGGCATTTGACAGTTTATCAGAGAAATTACAGAATGTGTTCAAGAACCTCCGGGGTAAGGGACGCCTCACCGAGGCCGATGTCAAGGCGGCGCTCAAAGAGGTGAAGTTGGCGCTGTTGGAAGCGGACGTGAGCTTCAAGGTTGTAAAGCAGTTCATCAAGTCGGTTGAGGAGCGCGCCGTCGGCGAGGAGGTTCTGGAGAGCCTCACGCCGGGGCAGACGGTGATCAAGATCGTCAACGAAGAGATGGTGCGTCTCATGGGCAGTGAGACGATGGAGCTGAAGCTCTTGCCGTCCAATGAGATCACGGTCATCATGATGACCGGCCTGCAGGGCGCAGGGAAGACGACGACCGCCGCGAAGCTCGCGGGCAAGTTCAAGATCAAGGGCCGCAAGTGCCTGCTCGTCGCCTGCGACGTCTACCGCCCGGCGGCGATCAAACAGCTGCAGGTGAACGGCGAGAAGCAGGGCGTGGAGGTCTTCTCCATGGGAGATAAGCAGCGTCCGGCGGACATCGCGAAGGCCTCGATCGAGCACGCCCGGAAGCAGGGTATGAGCGTGGTTATTCTCGACACGGCAGGCCGCCTGCACATCGACGAGGAGATGATGGCGGAGCTGGTCGAGATCCGCGAAAAGGTGGATGTGACCTACAGTATCCTCGTCGTGGACGCCATGACCGGCCAGGACGCGGTCAACGTGGCGACGACATTTTCTGATAAGGTCGGTATCGACGGTGTGATCCTGACAAAGCTGGACGGCGATACGCGCGGCGGCGCGGCGCTTTCGATCAAGGCGGTGACGGGGAAACCGATTCTCTATGCCGGCATGGGCGAGAAGCTCTCCGACCTTGAGCAGTTCTATCCGGATCGTATGGCTTCCCGCATCCTCGGGATGGGCGATGTGCTGACGATGATCGAGAAGGCGCAGGAAAATATCGACGAGGACAAGGCGCGGCAGCTCTCGCAGAAGATGAAGAAAAATCAGTTCGACTTTGAGGACTATCTCGAGAGTATGAACCAGATGAAGAAGATGGGAGGCATCGGCGCGATGCTCGGCATGCTGCCGGGTATGGGCGGCAGCCAGATGAAGCAGATTGAGGATGCGATGGACGACAAGCAGATGGCGCACATCGAGGCGATCATCCTGTCCATGACCGTAAAGGAGCGGCAGAATCCGAACCTTCTGAACCCGTCGAGAAAGCGCAGGATCGCGCGCGGCGCGGGCGTCGATATCAGCGAGGTGAACCGCCTGATCAAGCAGTTTGAGCAGAGCCGCAAGATGATGAAGCAGATGCCGAACCTGATGAAGAGCGGCGGCCTATTCGGCCGCAAGGGCAGAAAGGGCGGATTTCCGTTCTAAGGTTTAAGAAATAAAAGTCAGAGACTTTTATATATTATAATTTTTATATTTATTTACGGAGGTAAAGAAAAATGGCAGTTAAAATCAGATTGAGAAGAATGGGACAGAAGAAGGCTCCTTTTTACAGAGTAGTGGTGGCGGATTCCAGATCCCCGCGTGACGGACGTTTCATCGAGGAGATTGGCACCTATGATCCGAACACGGATCCGAGTACCTTCCAGATCGATGAGGAGGCGGCGAAGAAGTGGCTTTCGAGCGGTGCGCAGCCGACGGAGACCGTGGGCAAGCTGTTCAAGCTGGCGGGTATCAGCAAATAGAGGTAGAGCGATGAAGGAATTAGTGGAAGTGATCGCCAGAGCACTGGTGGATCATCCGGACGAGGTGTCGGTTACCGAGACGAGCAAGGGGAGTACGACGATTGTCGAGCTCCGCGTTGCGCCCTCCGACATGGGCAAGGTGATCGGCAAGCAGGGGCGCATCGCGAAGGCGATCCGTTCCGTTGTGAAGGCCGCGTCCTCGAAGGATGACGGCAAAGTGATCGTGGAGATCGTGCAGTAGTATGGAGCAGTTTTTGAGGGTCGGGGTCATCTCCTCGACACACGGCGTGCGCGGGGAGGTGAAAGTTTACCCGACGACGGACGACCCGGCCAGATTTCAGCAGTTGAAAAAAGTGCTGCTGGACACCGGGAAAGAGCGCATGTCCCTCGAGATTGATGGTGTTAAGTTTTTTAAAAATCTCGTGATCTTGAAGTTCCGCGGCCTCGACAGTATTGAGGCGGTGGAGGGCTATAAAGGCAAAGACCTCTATATATCGAGAGAGGACGCGGTTCCGCTCTCGGAGAATGAGAACTTTATTGCCGATCTGATCGGCATGGAAGTGCGCACGGACAAGGGAGTTTCTCTCGGTGTACTGAGCGATGTGATGGAGACTGGCGCCAACGACGTCTATGTGGTGAAAACGCCGGAGGGAAGAGAGATCCTGCTGCCGGCGATCCGTGACTGCATCCTTGAGGTGAATGTGGAAGAAAAGCGCATGCTCGTCCATGTGCTGGAAGGGCTGCTGGATCTATGAAATTTTACGTGTTGACGCTGTTCCCGGACATGATCCGGGACGGCTTTCAGACGAGCATCACCGGGCGCGCGATGGAAAAGGGGCTGCTTTCGCTGGAGACCGTCAATATCCGTGATTTCTCGGTCAACAACCGGGGGCGTGTGGACGATTATCCCTATGGCGGCGGCGCCGGTATGGTTATGCAGGCCGAGCCGGTCTACCGTGCCTGGCAGTCGGTTGTCTCCGGCATGGAAAAGAAGCCGCGGACGCTCTATATGAGTCCGCAGGGCCGCGTGTTTGACCAGCAGATGGCGCAGGAATTTTCGCAGGAGGAGGAACTCATCCTGCTCTGCGGGCACTATGAGGGCATGGACGAGCGGCTGATCGAGGAGATTGTGGACGAGGAAGTGTCGATCGGCGACTATGTGCTGACCGGAGGAGAACTCCCGGCGCTGGTCGTGATGGACGCGGTTTCGCGGCTTGTGGGCGGTGTCCTGCACAATGAGGAGTCGGCGGAGTATGATTCCTTTCACGACGGCCTGCTCGAATATCCGCAGTACAGCCGTCCGGAGGAGTGGCACGGGAAAGTGGTGCCGTCGATCCTTTTGTCCGGCTATCACGCGAATGTTGACCGCTGGAGGCGGGAACAGTCGTTGCTGCGCACGATGGAGCGCAGGCCCGACCTGATGGAGCACGCGCAGCTCACAAAGGAAGACAAAAAATTTGTCGCAACAGTCCAGAACAGCACGAAATGAAAAGGTGCTGGACGTCCGGGGGACGTCCGTTTAGCACGGACCGGAGCGAAGCGGAGACCAGACTGTGGCCTGCTGAAGAGCCGGAAAAATTGCTTGCAAAGCAAATAGAAGTATGGTAGAATGAAACGCGTTGTGAAAATAAGGAGATGGTCCTCTGTTGTCGGTCAGGCATTAAGAACATCGAGTTTTAAAGGAGGAACACAATGAACGAGATTATCAAGAAGATTGAAGCAGAGCAGATCAAAGAGGATGCGCCGAGCTTCCGTGTCGGTGATACGGTTCGCGTATCCGCGAAGATTAAGGAAGGAAACCGCGAGAGAATTCAGGTTTTCGAGGGCACGGTGCTGAAGGTGCAGGGCTCCGGCTGCCGCACGACCTTCACCGTCCGCAAGACGTCGAACGGCATCGGTGTGGAGAAGACCTGGCCGCTGCATTCTCCGAATGTGGAGAAGGTAGAGGTGGTGCGCGAGGGCAAGGTGCGCCGCGCAAAGCTGTTCTATCTCAGAGACCGCGTCGGCAAGTCCGCGAAGGTCAAGGAGCGTATCAGATAAGGGCAGCTGCCTGAATTACCTGAGGAGTGCGAGGGACATGTACGTAAGTATAATGTCCCTTTATTTCTATCCGGCGCGACATATCTGGAGCGAGCGGGAATCCGTGCAAAAGTTTCCGGTATTTTTGAGACGTTTGGCCGATTATGGAGATAAGACCCATGAGGAGAAAAAAAGGACTCAGTTTCTATAAGAAGAAGAGGATCAAGCCGTCCGCGGTGCAGGCGGCCCTGCTCTGGGCTGGGGAGCTGCTACTCGCCTTCGCGATCGGCTGCATGCTCGTGTTCTATTTTATGACGGGTCTTACCTGTGTGGGGCAGGCAATGGAGCCTTCCGTGAACAGCGGCGACAGCGTCTTTGTGAACCGTTTTATTTATTTGGTCTCCACGCCGCAGCGCGGTGATGTGATCGTCTTCAAGCCGAACGGCAATGAGAACTCCCACTACTATATGCGCCGGGTGATCGGCATACCGGGCGATACGATTCAGATTATCGATGGTTTTGTCTATGTGAACGGCGAGCTCTATGAGACAGGAATCGGAAGCGAGCAGATGGATTATGCGGGGCTCGCCGAGGAGGAGATCACAGTCGGTGAGGATGAGTATTTCGTGCTCGGGGACAACCGGAACGCCAGCGAGGACAGTCGTTACGCGGATATCGGCAACGTAAAGCTGGAGGACATCTACGGAAAGGCCTGGTTCGTAAGCTATCCCTGGGAGAATTTCGGGCCGATTCCGAAGGGCGGGAGTTAGGAAGATGGAAATACAGTGGTATCCGGGTCATATGACGAAGGCCCGGCGTATGATGCAGGAAAATAAAAAACTGGTGGATCTGATTATCGAGCTGGTGGACGCGCGCGCGCCGCTCTCGAGCCGCAACCCGGATATCGACGAACTCGGCAAAGGAAAGGCGCGGGTGATACTGCTGAACAAGGCGGATCTGGCAAGTTCGCGTTACAACGATGAGTGGGCCGTTTGGTTTCAAAAGAAGGGGCTCTTTGCGGTGAAACTGGATTCCCGCAGCCGGGCGAATATGAAGGAAATTCAGGCTGCTATTCAGGAGGCATGCAAGGAGAAAACCGAGCGTGACCGGAAGCGCGGCATCCTGAACCGACCGGTTCGTGCGATGGTCGTGGGTATTCCCAATGTCGGCAAGTCTACCTTTATCAACAGCTTTGCGGGGCGCGCCTGCGCGAAGACCGGCAATAAGCCGGGCGTCACGAAGGGCGCGCAGTGGATCCGGTTGAATCGGCAGGTGGAGCTTCTGGATACGCCGGGGATCCTCTGGCCGAAATTCGATGACCCGCAGGTTGGAACACGGCTGGCGATGCTCGGCTCGGTGAACGACCACATTCTGAATACGGAGGAGCTGGCCGCAGAGCTGGCGACGTTCCTGAGGGCATATTATCCGGGAGCGCTTGAGGAGCGCTACGGCATATCTATATCGGGGGAGTTGGAAAGTGAGCAAATTCTGCCCCTGATCGCCCGGGCGCGGGGATATCGCGTGAAGGGCGCGGAGGACGACTGCACGCGCGCGGCGTCGGCGCTGCTGGACGATTTCCGAAGCGGAAGTCTGGGGAGAATCACTCTGGAATTTCCGAAATGAGAAGAGGTGCGACATGGCCAAGAAAAAAAAGGAAAAAGAGAAGAGGGGCTTTGCCCGTGAACTCCTGAGCTTTGTGCTCTATGTGGCAGCCGTGGTGCTGGCTACCTTCCTGATCATCCATTTCGTGGGGCAGCGCACCTATGTGAGTGGCAGTTCCATGGAAAATACCCTGAGCGACGGTGATAATCTGATTGTGGATAAGCTGACTTACCGCTTCTCCGATCCGAAGCGTTTTGATATCATCGTATTCCCTTACCGTTACGAGGAGAATACCTACTTTATCAAGCGAATCATCGGCCTTCCGGGCGAGACAGTACAGATCGCGGACGGCAGAATCTACATAGACGGGGAGGAACTGATTGAATCCTACGGGCGGGAAGTGATCAAAAATGCCGGACTCGCCGCGGAGCCGATCACGCTCGGCGAGGATGAGTATTTCGTGCTCGGCGACAATCGCAATGACAGTACGGACAGCAGGGATATAAGCGTCGGCCTGATCAGCCGCGACGAGATCATCGGGAGAGCGTTTATCAGGATCTGGCCGCTCTCAAAGTTTGGAATACTGAGGCACCAGTGATGATGAAGAAGGAAGAACGCGAGATAAAAAGACAGCAAAAGCTGGAGGCGGAGATTGCGAGGCTTGACGGGATGCGCGTCTATGAGCGGGAATATGCTTCCCGCGGTGTCATCTGCGGTATCGATGAGGTCGGGCGCGGGCCGCTGGCCGGGCCGGTGGTGGCGGGGGCGGTGATCCTGCCTGCGGACTGTCAGATCCTCTATCTGAATGATTCCAAAAAGCTGACGCCTCGGCGCAGGGAGCTGCTCTACGATGAGATCATGGAGAAAGCGGTATCGGTCGGCCTTGGCGTCGTGAGCCAGGAACGGATCGACGAGATCAATATTCTGCAGGCGACCTATGAGGCGATGCGCGAGGCGGTCGGGAAGCTTCATCCTGTGCCGGATGTACTGTTGAACGACGCGGTGACGATTCCGGGGCTCACACAATTACAGGTGCCGATCATCAAGGGCGATGCGAAGAGCCTCTCGATTGCGGCGGCCAGCGTCGTAGCAAAAGTGACACGGGATCGCATGATGGAAGCGCTGGATGAGAAATATCCGGGCTATTTCTTTGCTTCGAACAAGGGCTACGGCTCGGCGGCTCACATCGAGGCGCTGAAAAGACTTGGACCTTGCCCGCTTCATCGGCGGAGCTTCATCCGCAATATCTGTGGGGGTGCTTATGAACAAGCGCAGAGTGGGAGCGCAGTATGAAGATCTGGCTGCGCGCTGCCTTGAGGAGAAGGGCTACCGGATTCTGGAGCGCAACTATCGCTGCCGTCAGGGTGAGATCGACCTGATTGCGCTGGACGGGCGCTGCCTGGTGTTTGTCGAGGTGAAGTACCGCCGCGACGGGCGTTCAGGGGATCCGGCGGAGGCCGTGAATTTTCGGAAACAGAGGAGAATTATCCGTACGGCGGCCTACTACTGTTATAACAAGAATATCGGAGAATCGCATCCCTGCCGCTTTGACGTGGTCAGCGTGCTGGGAAGCGAGGTTCGCCATATCGAAAACGCATTTATATATCAGGGGTAAAAATATGTGGAAATGGAAGAGTGAGAATGGCTCGCTTTCCCTGCGGGAGCGGGAGGGCGCGCCTTTTCTTGTATTTCGAAATCTGGAGGAAACGCATCTGGTGCGGCATGGATTTTCCACGCGGCAAGGCGGCGTAAGCGAGGGGGATCTCGCTTCGTTGAATCTTGGCTTTACGAGAGGAGACGAGCCGGAGCGTGTGCGGGAGAATTTCCGCAGAATCGGCGCGGCGATCGGCTTTGACTGTGCTTCGCTTGTGCTCTCAGACCAGACGCATACGACGAATGTGCGCCGCATGACGGAGGATGACCGCGGAAAGGGTTTTTCGCGGGAACAGGATTATACGGATGTGGACGGCATGATCACGGATGTGCCGGGGCTCACGCTCGCCACTTTCTATGCGGACTGTGTGCCGCTGTTCTTTGTGGATCCCGTGCATCGAGCCATCGGACTTTCCCACTCCGGCTGGAAGGGAACCGTGCACCGGATGGGTGCGGTCACGCTGCGCCGTATGTGTGAAGAGTTTGGAACGGAGCCGGGCGATGTCATCGCGGCCATCGGACCTTCGATCTGTCAGGATTGCTACGAGGTCAGCGAGGATGTCGCGTCGCAGTTCCTGCAGGAATTCGGCGATGATGCGGATGAACGTATGCTATACCAGAAGGAGAACGGGAAATACCAGCTGAACCTCTGGCGGGCAAATGAAACGGTGCTTCTCGCGGCGGGAATCCGGGAGGAGCACCTTGCAGTGACAAATTTATGTACCTGCTGCAATCCGCAGCTTTTATTCTCTCACCGGGCGAGCGGCGGGAGAAGAGGCAATCTTGGAGCGTTTCTACAGCTGCTTTAACGCGCCGTCTTTTTCGTTTTCCGTATGTTGCGAAAGGTGAGCGAATGCGGCGCCGGTATCATTCCAGACTTTCCAACAGCGCGTAGATGCGGTCGGTTGGGTCGTCCACGTGCTCGGTCGTCACGTCGTGGTTGATGCAGTCGATGATGGCGGCCAGAAACTTGGTCATATTTGCCTCGGTGTACCAGAGGCGGGAGAGCAGCTCCGGTGTGCGGTAGTTCAGGTTCGTCGTCACGACCTGGCTGATATAGCCTTTCTCATAATATTCGTCAAACTGGGACAGGCCGTCCGTGAATAGGCCAAAGGTCGCGCAGATGAAGACGCGCTTCGCGCCGCGCTCCCGGATCTGCCGTGCCACATCCAGCATGCTTCCCCCCGAGGAGATCATGTCGTCGATGACGACGACGTCCTTTCCATTTAAATCATCCCCGAGAAATTCGTGGGCGACGATCGGATTCTTTCCGCCGACGATGACGGAGTAATCGCGGCGCTTATAGAACATGCCCATGTCCACGCCGAGCACGCCCGCAAAGTAGACCGCGCGGTCCATCGCGCCCTCGTCCGGGCTGATAACGATCAGGTGCTCCTTGTCAGTCACGAGGTCGGGCGCAGCCTTGTTCAGCGCCTTGATGAACTGGTAGGGCGGATTGAAGCTGTCGAAGCCGTGCAGCGGGATCGCGTTGCAGACGCGAGGGTCATGGGCGTCGAAGGTGATGATGTTGGACACGCCCATGTCGATCAGCTCCTCGAGCATGAAGGCACAGTCCAGGGATTCGCGGCCCTTGCGCTTGTGCTGGCGGCTCTCATACAGGAAGGGCATGACCACGTTGATGCGTCTGGCCTTGCCGTTCGCCGCGGAGATGATCCGCTTGATATTTTGATAATGATCATCAGGGGACATGTGATTTTTGTGGCCGCAGACCGTGTAGGTCGGGCTGTAGTTCGTGACGTCAGCCAGAATGAACAGATCCACGCCGCGGACAGAGTCATAAAGGATGCCCTTCGCCTCGCCGGTGCCGAAACGGGGGCAGGCGTTGCGCAGCAGATAGCTGTCCTCGAGATAGCCGCGGAAATTCGGAAGATCGTGGTAATCCTGATTGCTCTCGCCGCGAAAGTCGACCAGATATTTATCTACCTGTGCCGCCAGTTCTTCGCAGCCCTCCAGAGCGGCGATCTTCAGCGGTGCGATGGGAAGTATATTTTCGTAATAATTTTCAGCCATAAGGGTCCCCCAGTATTTTTGCAATTCATCTATCCTTGTTATAACATTTACGTGCGCAGGCCGTCAACTTAATATTTGTATTTCGCGTGAAAATCCTGTATAGTGTATTGGAAAGGAAAAAGACATGGAACACATTATACGTGCCGTCGCCCCGGGGAGTATCGCCGCTGAGCTGGAGATTGAGCCGGGCGACGTGCTTTTGTCCGTCAACGGACAGACGCCGGAGGACGTCTTTGATTACCGCTATCTGATCAGCGACGAGGAGATTGTCGTGCTTGTTTGCAGTGCGGACGGCGAGGAATGGGAATATGAGATTGAGAAGGAGTACGGGGAGGACTTAGGGCTCGAGTTTGAGAACGGGCTGATGGACGCTTACCGCTCCTGCCGCAACAAATGCATTTTCTGTTTTATTGACCAGCTGCCAAAGGGCATGCGGGACACGCTCTATTTTAAGGACGACGACTCGCGTCTGTCCTTCCTGCAGGGAAACTATCTGACGCTGACGAATATGGAAAAGCATGAGCTTGATCGGATCATTTATTACAAGCTATCTCCGATCAATATTTCGTTCCAGACGACGAATCCGGAGCTTCGCTGCCGCATGCTGCGCAACCGCTTCGCCGGGGATATTATGGAGAAGGTGAGGCGACTGAAGGACGCCGGAATCCTCATGAACGGGCAGATCGTTCTCTGCAAGAATGTGAATGATGGGGAGGAGCTCGAGCGCTCGATCCGGGACTTAAGCGCGCTGATGCCGGAGCTTCAGAGCGTCTCGGTCGTACCGGTCGGCCTGACCCGTCACCGCGACGGGCTGTATCCGCTCATTCCCTTTACGAAGAAAGATGCCCGGGAGGTGCTCGCCTGTATTCACCGCTGGCAGGAGCAGTTTTACCGGGAGTATGGTACGCATTTCATCCACGCGGGCGATGAGTGGTATCTCCTTGCGGAGCAGCCATTTCCGGAGGAGATGTATTATGACGGCTACCTGCAGCTTGAGAACGGGGTCGGCATGGCGCGCCTGTTAAAAGAGGAAGTGCAGGCTGCGCTTGCGTCCCGGAAAGGGGATATGCGGGAACGACGCTTGACGATTGCAACCGGGGTGCTGGCGGCGCCGCTGCTCACGGAGCACATCGCACGGATGCAGGAGAAATATCCGAATCTGCATGTACAGGTGGTGCCGATCCGCAACGACTTTTTCGGGGAGCAGATCACTGTGGCGGGGCTTATCACCGGGCAGGATCTGATCCGGCAGTTGAAAGGAAAAGTTTTCGGGGATCGGCTGCTGATCACGGAGAATATGATGAAGGACGGGGAGAACGTATTCCTCGACGACGTGACGGCGGAGCAGGTCGAAAGCGCTTTACAAACGAAGCTTTCCATAGTAGAATCAAGCGGAAATGATTTCGTGAGAAGTATTTTAGATGATTAGAAGAAGAGGCAGATGATGAGTAAACCGATCGTTGCGATTGTCGGGCGGCCAAACGTGGGGAAATCCACGCTGTTCAACGCTCTGGCTAAGCAGAATATTGCAATTATAAAGGACACGCCGGGTGTGACCCGCGACCGTATCTACACGGATGTGAGCTGGCTCAACTATGATTTCACACTGATCGACACCGGCGGCATCGAGCCGGACAGCCGCGACGTCATTCTCTCGCAAATGCGCGAGCAGGCACAGATCGCGATCGACACGGCGGACGTGATTCTTTTTCTGGTGGATGTGCGGCAGGGGCTGCAGGACGCCGATTTTAAGGTGGCTGAGCTGCTGCGGCGCTCGCACAAGCCGGTCGTCCTTGTCGTGAATAAGGTCGACAGCTTCCAGAAATTCATGGCGGACGTGTATGAGTTCTACAATCTCGGTATCGGCGATCCCGTGCCGGTCTCCGCGGCCTCGCAGCTTGGCATCGGCGATATGCTGGACGAGGTGGTGAAATATTTCCCGGAAGGAAGCGGGGAGGAGGCGGAGGACGACCGTCCGAAGATCGCGATCGTCGGCAAGCCGAACGTCGGCAAATCCTCGCTCATCAACCGTCTGACCGGCAAGAACCGGCTGATCGTCTCGGATGTCGCCGGGACGACGCGTGACGCGATTGATACGGAGGTCCGCTACGACGGAAAGGAGTACGTTTTTATCGATACAGCGGGTCTTCGGCGCAAGAACAAGATCAAAGAAGATCTGGAGCGCTACAGCATTATCCGCGCGGTGAGTGCTGTGGAGCGCGCCGACGTGGTCGTGGTTGTCATCGATGCGACGGAGGGCGTGACTGAGCAGGACGCGAAGATCGCCGGCATCGCTCATGAGTGTGGTAAGGGTATCATCATTGCGGTCAACAAGTGGGACGCGGTGGAGAAGACGGACAAGACCGTCGGCGAGTACACGAAGCGTATCCGTGAAGTGCTCTCCTTTATTCCCTACGCGGAGATCCTCTTTATCTCCGCACTCAGCGGCCAGCGCTTGCCGAAGCTCTTTGAGACGGTCGACCGGGTGATCGTGAACCAGACGCTGCGCGTGCAGACCGGTGTGCTCAACGAGATCATCGGCGAGGCGACGGCGTTGCAGCAGCCTCCGTCGGACAAGGGAAAGCGGCTGAAGATTTACTATGTGACGCAGGTGGCGGTGAAGCCGCCGACCTTTGTGGCCTTCGTGAACGACAAGGAGCTGATGCATTTCTCCTATGTGCGCTATCTGGAAAACAAGCTGCGTGAGGCCTTCGGCTTTGGCGGGACTTCGCTGAAATTTATCATACGCGAGAGGAAGGAAAAGAGCTGAAATGGAACGAATCCTGTGTCTGGCGATCGGATATCTCTTCGGTCTCTTCCAGACGGCATATATTTACGGGCGGATGAATGGCATCGATATCCGCGAGTACGGCAGCGGCAATGCGGGTACGACTAACGCGCTGCGTGTGCTGGGCAAGAAGGCGGGGCTGGTTGTTTTTCTTGGCGACGTGCTCAAGACGATTCTGGCGGTTGCGGCGGTGCAGCTACTTTTTAGAAAGACTTATGCGGACATGATTGCCCTGCTGCGGCTCTACGCGGCTGCGGGCGCGATCCTCGGTCATAATTTTCCCTGTTATCTGGGCTTTCGCGGTGGCAAGGGTGTCGCCTGCACGGCGGGGCTGATCGCGACGCTCGGACCGATCATGATCGCCTGTGAGGCCATCACTTTTCTTCTGGTGACCGGGATCACGCGCTATGTCTCGCTGGGCTCGATCATTGTGGAGATCGAGCTGGTGGTCGGACTGGTCGTGCTGGGGCAGATGGGTTACTACGGGATGGATCAGCCGCACCGAATCGAATTTTATATACTGGCCGGGGCGCTGTGCGCCATGGCGATCTGGCGTCACCGGAAGAATATCGGACGACTCGCAAATGGAACAGAAAATAAGGTTTTTCAGAAAAAAGCTTGAAAGGGGACAGGCGTTATGGCAAAAATCGGAGTAATCGGGGCGGGCAGCTGGGGAACCGCGATTTCCAGACTTCTGGCAAATAAGGGACACGAGGTGACGGTCTGGTCCATCGTGGAGGATGAGATTCGGATGCTGCGGGGGGAGCGCGAGCATAAGAGCAAGCTTCCCGGCGTGAAGCTGCCGGAGTCGATCGTCTACACGACGGATCTGGAGGCTTCCGTGTGCGGGAAAGATCTGCTTGTACTGGCGGTGCCCTCGGTCTACACGAGGAGCACCTCACACAGCATGGCTCCCTTTGTTGCGGACGGACAGATTATCGTCAATGTGGCGAAGGGCATCGAGGAGAGCACGCTCATGATCCTGACAGATATCATTGAGCAGGAGATCCCGCAGGCGAATGCGGCGGTGCTCTCGGGGCCGAGTCACGCGGAGGAGGTCGGCAGGGATATCCCGACGACCGTCGTCGCCGGGGCGAAGGATCAGAAGACCGCGGAATATATTCAGAATATTTTTATGAGCGAGACCTTCCGCGTCTACACAAGCCCGGATATGCTGGGAATTGAGCTGGGCGGCGCGCTCAAAAACGTCATCGCGCTCGCAGCGGGCGCGGCGGACGGACTTGGCTGCGGCGATAATACCAAGGCCGCGCTGATCACGCGCGGTATCGCGGAGATGGCCCGCCTTGGCATCGCGATGGGCGGCCGCGCTGAGACCTTTTACGGCCTGACCGGTATCGGCGATCTGATCGTGACCTGCGCTTCCGTGCACAGCCGCAACCGCAAGGCGGGCTTTCTGATCGGACAGGGCAGAACCATGCAGGAGGCGATGGACGAGGTGCAGATGGTCGTCGAGGGCGTCTACTCGGCGAAGGCCGCGAAGACGCTTGCCGGGAAGTACGACATCGACATGCCGATCGTTAATGAGGTCAATGCCGTGCTCTTCGAAGAGAAGACCGCGAAGGAGGCGCTTACGGAGCTGATGCTGCGCGACCGCAAGATTGAGCACCCGCAGCTGCCGTGGAATTAGCGCGAAGGACGCAGCGCGATACACAAGTTTTTCACGTGACAACGGTACTAAAGTGTATTATACTGTAAGATAGCAGGGTGAAACACCTATGGATTTATGAAGAAACAGGAGGTAAAGAAAATATGGCGGGTATTTTAAAGAGATTCAGTGACATTATGTCTGCAAACCTGAACGCGCTTCTGGACAAGGCGGAGGATCCGGAGAAGATGATTGACCAGTATTTGCGCGATCTGCAGAATGATCTGGCGAAGGTGAAGGCTGAGACGGCTTCCGTGATGGCCGAGGAGACGCGCTGCAAGAGGGCTCTCGACGAGTGCGAGAAAGAGATCGCGGACATGCAGAGCTACGCGGAGAAGGCAGTCCTTGCGGGCAACGACGACGATGCACGCCAGTTCCTCGCGAAGAAGCAGCAGCTTGAGAACAAGAAGGTCGGCCTTGGTGAGGCCCATGCGGTCGCCCATGACAATGCTGTGAAGATGAAAGAGATGCACGACAAGCTCTGCCGCGATATCAGCGAGCTGAATTCGCGCAAGGAGGCGATCAAGGCGAAGGTCGCCGTTGCGAAGACGCAGGATCGCGTGAATAAGGTCGGCGCTTCCGCGGAGGGCGCGGCGAACACGATGTCGGCGTTCGCACGCATGGAGGAGAAAGCGGACCGCATGCTCGATGAGGCGAACGCCATGGCGGAGCTGAACGGAAATTCCGAGGCGGAGACGATCAAGGATTTGACGGCAAAGTATGACAACAGCACCGCTGCGGTGGAGGATGAGCTGGCCGCTCTGAAGGCGAAGCTCGGAAAGTAAGCGCATGACGAGACAGGAATTCAGTCTTCTGACACAGAAAAAAGAGCCGGTTCTGCTGGATGGGGGAACCGGCTCCTGCCTGCGTGAGCACGGCATGCCGGTCGGCGTGTCCACAGAATTGTGGGCTTATGAGCATCCCGATGTGATTGGGCAGCTCCAGCGTGAGTACGCGGATGCCGGCTCGCAGATTATCTACGCGCCGACCTTTGGCGCGAATCGCGCCACCTTGAAAAACGCGGGGATCGACGACCGTCTGGAGGAGCTGAATCGGACGCTGGTGAGGTGGACGATCGAGAATGTGGGAGACAGGACGCTTGTGGCGGGCGACATTTCTACGACCGGGAAGGCGATGGAGCCGCTCGGCACCGCGACCTATGCGGAACTGCTCGCGATCTATGAGGAGCAGATGCGTATTTTGGCGGATGCGGGAGTACAGCTGCTGGTGGCAGAGACATTGCTCGCGATGGACGAGGCGATGGTGATCTGCGACGCGGCGCGTGCTGTCTGCGATCTTCCTCTGATTATTTCCTTTACCTGCGAGGGGGATGGAAATCTGTATTTTGGCGGAAGCATCTTCGAGGCCGCTGCTGCGCTCGAGGCGATGGGCGTGGACGCGGTCGGCGTAAACTGTTCCGTCGGGCCGGATCAGCTCGCGGCTGTCGTGAAGACGCTTCACGAGACGGTTTCGATTCCGATTGTGGCGAAGCCGAATGCGGGAATGCCGCTGATTACCGAGACCGGGAAAGCCGTCTACAGTATGGGAAAAGAGGACTTCGCAGAGCATCTTCTGCATCTGCGGGACTGCGGCGCGTCGGTGGTCGGCGGCTGTTGCGGCACGACGCCGGAGTATATTCAATATATAAAGAAGAGTCTGTGATATGGTAAAAAAAATCGCGCTGATGTTGAGCGTTCTCGCGTTTATCGCTCTGGTGGTGACCGCGGATGTCTGGAACCGGTCCACGGTGATGGATGCGCAGGTTCTCTCTGAAAATGCATTTCTCAAAATCCAGAAAGACAGAACGCAGGTGGAGGACAGCTCTCTGGGGACGCTATATATCAATGATGTCCGCGCAGCCTGGGAACAGACAGAGGAACGTTATTACATTCCTAAAAATACGGGGGAGGATTCCTGGAAGGGCACGGTTTCGGCAACGCTGGACGGAAACGCGGCGGCTGTGGTCTGGAAAGAGGATTCTGCTTTCCAGGATATGGAGAATGCCATAGAAGAAAATCACGAGTTCAGCTGCATGATTTATACGGACAGCTCGTACGCCATCGTAAGGGTACTGTTCACGGGGATGCCTTTAATCTCCATCGAAGGAAACATGGGGGAAGGGGGAACCCGGGTCACGGTTTACGATCCCATTTACAGTCTGAACGACGCTTACGATGTACAGGAAACTCTCGCCTACTACAATATCCGGGGCAATGCCAGCAAGCGCTTTGAGAAAATCTGTTATCGGCTTGAATTCTTCGAGGAGGACGGTGTTACCGGAAATGACATTTCCCTGCTCGGGATGCGTTCGGACAACGACTGGCATTTGAAGGCGATGTACTCGGATCGGAGCAAGCTGCGGGACAAGCTTTCCATTGAGCTGTGGAATCAGATTGCCGACCTGACATCCACGCAGGCGGACACCGGGTGCCGGATGGAGTATATTGAGGTCATCATCAATGGAGAGTACCGCGGGCTGTACGGGCTCGTGGAACCGACGGACTACAAATCGCTCGGGCTTGACAAGGAGACGGATCTGATTTACAAGGTGAGGTCGGACGAGCGGCCGGACGACAGTCTGTTTGAGACGAGCGAGGCGGAAGGCTCCTTTACCTGCGCGGGCGTGACGATTCGTCAGGCGGGGAAAACCTTTTATTCCGGGATCTGGGATCCTTTCCGGACGCTTTGGGATAATGGCTATGAGATGGAGTCGGAGGAGGATCTGGAAAGCCTGTACAGTGTGATTGACCGGGATAATTTTATCGATTACGAATTATACATGAATGTCATTATGGGTGTTGACAATAGATATAAAAATATTTATTACAGCACTGACGTGGAGGATGACGGGAGCTATACGATCCGAAGAGTGCCCTGGGATCAAAACTATTCCTGGGGCGACAATTTTGACTCAGATGAGTCGGAAGACGCGGATATCAAGAATATCTGCTACGATGAGGAGCTTGCTACCCGTTGGCTGAGCGAGGACATTTTCTCCAATATGCTGGAATACGATGAGGGCCTGGCTGCGGATATGCTTGAGGTCTGGCAGGAATGGCGCGAAGACTTTTTACAGGAGGACGACTGGAAAGCATACGCGCAGGAACAGATGGAGTATCTGAACGCTTCCGGAGCGTTTGCCCGGGACAGCGAAAAGTGGCCGGACAGCGAAAATGTCGCGGATACTGAGGAAATTGAGCGGTATATAGACACCCGCTTTGTATGGCTGGACGAATATTTATCGGAACTGGCCGAACAATAATTGACAAAGGAAGTCTTGATTGATACAATACAATATTGGAAAGCAAGGTGAAAATATGCAGAAAGTAGTTTTTTCGATCCTTGTCGACAATACGGCGGGTGTGCTGAGCCGGATTGCAGGGCTTTTCAGCCGTCGCGGTTACAATATCGACAGCCTGACCGTCGGCGTGACAGCGGATCCGAGGTATTCCCGGGCGACCGTCGTGACGAGAGGGGATCACAATATACTGGATCAGATCGAGAAGCAGTTGAACAAGCTCGAGGATGTGGTCGATATCAAGAAGCTGGAGCCTGACAGCTCTGTATGCCGGGAGCTTTTGCTCGTTAAGGTGCTCTGTGACGACCGCAATCGTCAGGACATTATTTCCATTGCGGATATCTTCCGGGCAAAAATCGTGGATGTGTCGGTGGATTCTCTGGTGATCGAGCTGGTTGGAGATCAGTCGAAGCTCTCAGCTTTCCTGCGCATGCTCGGGGATACGGAAATTTTGGAGCTGGCGCGCACCGGTATCACAGGGCTGTCCCGGGGTACATCCGATGTGAAGATGTACGGGGAAAACGGCGAACTGATGGATTATGGTTTTAATTAAAACATATATGGATGGAGGAAAGAAAAATGGCAAAGATTTATTATCAGGAGGACTGTAACCTCTCACTTCTGGAAGGCAAGACGATTGCGATCATCGGTTATGGCAGTCAGGGACACGCGCACGCGCTGAACCTGAAGGAGTCAGGCTGCCATGTCATTATCGGCCTCTACGAGGGCAGCAGGTCCTGGAAGAGAGCCGAGGAGCAGGGATTTGAGGTGTTCACGGCTGCGGAGGCTGCGAAGCAGGCGGACATCATCATGATCCTGATCAACGATGAGAAGCAGGCGAAGATGTACAAGGAGGATATTGAGCCGAACCTTGAGGAGGGCAATATGCTTATGTTCGCTCATGGTTTCAATATTCACTTTGGTTGCATCAAGCCGCCGAAGTTCGTCGACGTGACGATGATCGCCCCGAAGGGACCGGGTCACACGGTTCGCTCCGAGTATCAGGCGGGTAAGGGTGTTCCCTGTCTCGTGGCCGTGGAGCAGGACGCGACCGGGAAAGCGCTCGAGATGGCGCTGGCCTATGCGCTCGGCATCGGTGGAGCCAGAGCGGGCGTTCTGGAGACGACCTTCCGCACTGAGACGGAGACCGATCTCTTCGGTGAGCAGGCAGTGCTCTGCGGCGGTGTGTGCGCGCTGATGCAGGCGGGCTTTGAGGTGCTGACCGAGGCCGGTTACGATCCGCGGAACGCGTATTTCGAGTGCATTCATGAGATGAAGCTGATCGTCGACCTGATCTATCAGTCCGGTTTCTCGGGAATGCGTTATTCGATTTCCAATACGGCGGAGTATGGCGATTATGTCACCGGACCGAAGCTGATCACGGAGGAGACGAAGAATACGATGCGGAAGATCCTGAAGGAGATTCAGGACGGCACCTTCGCGAAGGAATTCCTTCTCGATATGTCCGATGCGGGCGGTCAGGTGCACTTCCAGGCGATGAGAAAGCTCGCGCAGGAGCATCCTTCGGAGAAGATCGGCGAGGAGATCCGCAAGCTGTACAGCTGGAACGGCGAGGACAAGCTGCTGGATAACTAGTCCTTATAGAGCGACGTCAGGGGGACGGGGAGATTTCCCCGTCCTCTTTTTATGAAGGAGCGGAGTATGAAGGAAAAAGGGCTGTCCCGCGCACAGCTTTGTACGCTGTTTGTTGCGTTTCAGATCTTGCTGCTGTTTTACGCGGTCTTTTTTTTACATCCTTATTATGCCTCCAATGATGAGTTCACGCTGGCGGCCATTGCGTCGGGAGCATATGGGGGCGATACCTGGTATTTCATCTATATTCACAGCGCGTTCGGGTGGATCCTGAAGGCTTTTTATGCGTTGCTCCCGAATGTAAACTGCTATACGCTGGTAATGTACGTTCTGATCTTTCTGTCTGTGATGGGAATCGGCTTCACCTGGATACGAAGGAATGGATGGACAGGGGTGGTTCTCGCCTTTATGCTGGCGCTCGCAAGCCTCTCGCCGCTCTATGTGGAATTTCAGTACACGAAGACCGCGGCGGTCGTGACTGCGGCGGGGTATGTGCTGATTTTCGGCGCGGATAAAAAGCGCCACACGCTGGCGGGCATCGTGTTCCTTCTGCTGGGGAGCTGGATTCGCTTTGAGGCCTTCGGCATGGTCAGTATCGTGGCCTTCGGTCTGTGGCTGCATCGGGTGTACCGCGCTTTTGTCAGAAAAGAATATGGATGGAAGCGCTTCTTTCTACAGGACTGTGCTCCCTTTTTCATGGCTTTTGCGCTGGTGTTCGGCAGTATCGCTCTGGAAAATGTCCTTGTCTATACGCCGGGCAGTGCGGCGGCGCATTATAAGGAATATGATAAGGCGCGGCAGCAGCTGCTGGACTACGGCGTGCCGGAGTGGGACGAGTATCAGGAGGAGTATGAGGCGCTGGGCTTGTCGCGCACCGATGTACTCAATCTGGAGAACTGGCTGATCGCCGACAGCGACCGCTATACGGTGGAGGTCTATCAGGCGATTGTGGCCTTTCGGCAGGACCGGCCGTTCCAGTGGGAATATCTGCTCGATTATCTCATCCTTCTGGCGAAAAAGCCGTTGTTTATCCTGAGCGCGCTGCTGGCGCTGCTCTGGTTTTTGCCGCTTCGGACGCTGCGGGAGCGAAAGAATTGGATCTGTGTGCTGTGGCCTTTCGTGGCCTTGCTCGGTATCTACCTTTATTTTATCAAGATTTACCGGGTACTCCCGATTGTGGTGACGGCTTGTCTCATCAGCGTTCTGGTCTTTTGCTGGACTGCGGCCGGAGAGGAGATTGCGGATGTCTGGTCGGAGAGGCTGACCGGCAGGTTTTTTATTCGGACGGCAGCGGCCGCTGTGGCAGTGACCTGCGTGATTTGCGTCAGAATGCTGGTGACGTCGGCTTTCCGGACGGCGCAGCAGCAGTCGGAGGAAAGTCTGGCCTACCGGGAGCTCTATGACACGATCACGGAGGACAAAGACATTTACTATGTGTTTGATCCGATCACAAATGACGGCGTTGAGCTTGGCTACTCGATCTTTGAGAAGCTTCCGGAGAATTATCTCACGAACGTGTTCACGCTCGGCGGCTGGGAGACGGAGTCTCCGCAGGTTGTGGACAATCTTGCCGAGTATGACCAGTGGAATCTGATGAAGTCCCTTTATCTCAGCGACCGTGCGGTGCTGATCTCTGAGACCATGCTGGAACATCTGATGATTCACATCGACGATACCTATGAGGGATTGTTTCTCACCTACTCAAAGGTAGGTGAGATCGGGGATTTTGACCTCTATACGCTGAATTACAGGATGTCGGGACTAGGGGAGACGGAGGAATATACCGCCACGCTCGATACAACCTATACAGAGGACGATGAGCGCTACGATGTATTTGAGGCGACCGTCAATATGACGCCGGAGGAGCTGGAGGGCAAAAGCGTTTTTCTGCGGATGGAGAGTACCGAGAGCGGAAAAGTGCGGATGTATCAGGGAGTCTGGCAGCAACAGGATGAAAACGGACTCTATTCGCTGCTCTATGACACGGAGCTGGAGGACACCGATCAGGTGAAATTTACAATTCCGAAGATGAGCTATCCACTGGACGAACGCTATGAGGTGCATATCGTGATCCGGGAAGGTTCGGATGGAACGAAGATTGCTACAGAAAATAATCTCTACGAATGATAGAGGAAAAGGGCGGTGGTGCAGGTGAAGGCAAAAAGACAGATGAATTTTGAACTGCTGCGGATACTCTGCATGTACATGATTGTCATCGGGCACTGCCTGTTCCACGGGCGGGTGACGGCGAAGCTCGGCTATGGCACCGTCAATTATTTCCTTTCCTACTTTGTGCAGTCCTTCTCTGTTGTACATGTCAACTGCTTTGTCATGATCGGCGGTTATTTTGCGGTGGGAAGCGCATTTCGCTCGGAGCGCGTGCTCCGTTTCTGGCGGCAGGTGTCCTTCTATGCCCTGCTGATCTTTGCGCTGTACGGCTGTGCGGCTTCTGTGAGTCTTGCTGACGCTGTGAAGGCGCTGTTCCCGGTCTCCGCGTACAACTACTGGTTCGCGAGTGTCTACATGGGGCTGCTCCTGCTGACGCCTTTCATCTCCATGCTGGCGGCGCGCCTCACGAAGGCGCAGTATCGCTGGCTGCTTGTCTGCCTGACTGTTTTTTTCAGTGTGAATCATATGATTTTCCGGGTAAATTCCTATGGCAGCTACTCGGGGAGAGAGCTTCCCTGGTTTGTCTTTCTCGCGTTGCTCGCGGGCTACATCCGGCTTCACACGAGGCAGGATCGAAAGTATTTCTTTTATGGATTAATTGGATATATCTTAAGTTCCCTTGCGATTCTGGCAAGCGTCTATCTCTCTGTGGAGATGGGACTTGAGGAGACCGGATATTTTCTGAATTATAATTCTCCGCTGGCGTTGCTCTCGACGACCTGTCTGTTCCTTGCGGTGAAAAATATGCCATGGAAAGAGACAAAGGCTGATGATCTAATCCGGAAAGTTGCCGGTGCTGCCTTCGGCGTTTATCTCATTCATGACAATTATCTGATCCGCTATCTTGTGTGGGATTCGTTTCGCGCGAGTAAGGTCGCCCTGACGCACTGGGCGGTGATCTATGCTGCTGTGATTGCCGTGGTGGTGTATGCAGGCTGCACCTGTATCGAACTGCTGCGGCAGCGCCTGTTTGCCGCATGCGGCAGACGCTATGAGAAGACGGCGCTGTATAAAAAAGAGCAGAAGTTGTGTGAGAGAATCGACGGAATATTCTGGAAGACGGATACGGTCGACAAACGGTAGTCATTTGGACGTCAAAATGAAAAAACCGTCCGGCATCGGACGGTTTTTTTGTTGCTTAAAATCTTTAATTTTCTTCGAAATATCAAGCTTTTTTTTGAAAAAGCTTCCGAGCGGATTCGAACCGCTGACCTACGCATTACGAGTGCGTCGCTCTACCAGCTGAGCCACGGAAGCTTATGTTGTGCGTGACAACGAAAGTTATTATAGCCGATGTGAATCAGATTGTAAAGCCCTTTTTTGGAAAAACTTTTTTGTGATTTTTCGCTTTCCTACAATGTGTCCAATCACAGAAGGGGGAAAGTGTGTTACAATAATAATAATCTCGGGCCTGCGAGGGAATAAGATATAGAATAGAGGAGATTATATATGTTTCGAGACGAATTTGGCGCGGTGTGCAACGGTGCAAAGGGAAAGTTAAATCTTCTGAACAACAATCCCGTCGGATATTTCATTTCTGCGATGGTGGCGGGTATGTTCATTGCCTTCGGCGGTTTCGTGATGTGTACGGCCGGGGCGGTGCTGACCGCGAACGGGAGCACGATGACCAAGGTAGTCATGGCTGCCACGTTTGCATCCGCTTTGAGTCTGGTGGTGATGGCAGGAGCGGAGCTGTTTACCGGAAACAATTTTGTGATGGCTGCAGCGGCCTTCGCGAAAGCGATCAGTTGGGGCGAGGCGATCAAGCTCTGGGTCGTCTGTTATATTGGAAATCTGGTCGGTTCCATGCTGTCGGCGCTTGTTTTCTATCTGACCGGTCTTCCGAGCGGGACGACGGGCGAGTTCTTCGCCTCGACCGCAGCGACGAAGATGGCGGGCACGCCGGTCAACCTGTTTTTCAAGGCGGTGCTCTGCAACACGCTGGTCTGCCTGGCGGTCTGGTGCGGCACAAAGATGAAGAGCGAGTCCGGCAAGTTGATTATGATTTTCTGGTGTATTTTCGTGTTTGTGTTCTGCGGCTTTGAGCACAGCATCGCGAATATGAGCGTGATGGCTGTCGGCCTTCTCAGCCCGAGCGGAGTCGAGGACTTGTCCATCGCCGGCTACGTCAGCAACCTGCTTTGGGTGACGCTCGGAAACATGGTTGGCGGTATCTGTGTGGTGGCTCTGCCATACTATATAATACAGAAGGACAAAAATTCATAAGCATACATCTTATATTAAGTTGAATCCCATATAACCAAGAACGCCGACTATCTGTCGGCGTTTTTGGCGCTTGTATCGGCTGTTTTTTTGTGGTACACTCCTGTTTTTGACAGTTAAGAAAATAAAAAATCGCTGTATCCCTTGTGTTTACTG
>JAJQBC010000156.1 GCA_021203465.1 Lachnospiraceae bacterium
GAAAGAAAAGGCGAAAAGAAAGTGAAATATCTGATTCCCACGCAGAAAGGGATATCTCTGGTGAAGATCCTGCCAGAGCAGATTAAGTCCCCGGCGATGACAGTGGCCTGGGAGGAGAAGCTTTTGAAGGTGGAGCGGAATGAATACAGTGCGGACGCGTTTATGGAAGAAATCTGTGAGATGATGCGGGAACTGGTCGACACCTATGAGATTGTGGAAGGAGTGGGTGTATTGATGCAGAAAAAAACGGTGATTGGGAAATGCCCACACTGCGGCGCGGAAGTCGTGGAGCGGCAGAAAGGCTGGTTCTGCTCGAACAGGGAGTGCAGATTTGTACTCTGGGCAGATAACGCATATTTCAATAAAATCGGGAAACGTATGACAAAGCAGATCGCGGAGAAGCTGCTGCGCGATGGCCGTGTAAAGTTGAAAGCCTGTAAGAGCCAGCGAACCGGGAAGGAGTACGATGCAACCGTGCTGATGGCCACAGAGGCGGACGGCAGGCCGCGGTTTCAGATGGAGTTTGGAAGGGGAGGTAAATGATGGAGACTAAGAAAATACCGGTGTATGTGCACAGCGCCGCATATGCTCATGAATATGATGAGCTGGATCAGTATAACCGTTCATTGCGCGCGGATGTGAATTGCAAGCTAGCGATTGAAAGAGCCATCAGGGAGAATTATGACGGGATGCACCTGAAAGAAGACGCCGCAAAAGCAGTAGTTGAAGAGTACGGAGCGGAGCGGGTCGCCTTTATACTGGCAGATACTGTGTGCTATAAAGACTGGGACGGCAGATTTTCACAGGACACGAAATCATGGGCGAAAGACATTATGGCTATAGCAGATGCTGATTCCGCAGATGCGGATATTCGTTTGAGAAATGTCGTGATAAGTCACCCTGCCGTCCTCAATGGATTTATTGGCCTTGCCCGTAAGGAGTTCACCCGTGCAAAAGAGGAGAAAAATCAGGAGATACTGAAAGCTTTTCTGGAGAGTGGAAAGGACAGCTACGCGATTTTGCAGCTGAAACAGACGGAAGAAACAGCGCAGGAGTGCTTCATGAATTACAAATGGTTAAGAAACCACGGGAAAGAACCGCAGATGGAGCATTATGATGTGGTCTATATGGGACGGCTGTACTCCGGTACAGGGCTTGAAGATCTCTTTGTTCAGTTCAATCTCTATCGTCCTGACGATTTTACAGGGCATTCCCTGTCGGTCAGTGATATCATGGCGCTGAAGCAGGACGGGGTCGTAAGCTGTTACTATGTGGACAGTGTTGGTTTTTGCAAGCTTCCTGATTTTCATCCGGAGAATTATCTCAAAAACGCGGAGATGCTTTTGGAGGACGATCTGTCGATGGTGGACGGAGTGATTAATAATGGACCAAAGAATCCAGAAAAGGAACGTCCTTCCGCCCTGGAAAAGCTGAAGAACAAGCAGGAGTCGATACCTTCTGCAAAACCCGTTACGCATCGTAAAGAAAGAGGGCTGGAATGAATTTTACAACGGAGGAAATGACGTTGATGATGCTGTACAGCCCCGGCGACAGAGTAGGGCTGATGCAGGAACTGATAAGGATGCGCGGGGAGCTGACGAGATCGGAGCGGGAGCTGCGCGCTCTCACCGACACCGTTCTGGAGAAGCTGTCAGAGATTACCGACACAGAATTTGACCAGCTCCCGCTTTATCCTGAGTTTGAACTGGAGTAAGGAAGGAGGAAGTCGTGTTTACAAAGTTTGATTATTACAGCGCGCTTGCGGAAGACACGGCCAGTCATCTGACAAAAAGCCGTGAACAGTGGACAGCGTTTCTCAGAACGGCGGGTCGTGTCAGCAAATACACTTATGAAGATCAGCTGATGATTTATGCGCAGCGCCCGGATGCGACTGCCTGTGCTGAATATGACCTTTGGAACAGCACCATGCGCCGCTATGTAAAGAAGGGAGCCAAAGGAATTGCCCTGATTGACAATAGCTGGGACCGGCCGCGCCTTCGTTATGTATTTGATGTATCAGATACAGGCGCAAGGAAAAATTCAAGGGAAGTCAACCTCTGGCACATGAAGGATGAATATGTGCGTCCGGTACAGGCGGCCCTGGAAGCGGCTTTTGAGGTGACCTCCGCAGATTCCTTTGACGTGCAGATTGAGAATATCGCAAACTGGATGGCGATTGATTATTGGCAGGATCATGAAGAGGAGTTGCGCGACATCGTTGCGGGCAGCTTCCTGGAGGGGTATGATGATGACAACAGGAGGATATCGTTCACAAGTGCAGCCGCAGTCAGCATCAAATATGAAATTTTAAGCCGCTGTGTGGCAGACCCAGACGAATACGTTGAACCAGACGAATTTTTGCCGGTTTATGACTACAGCACCCGCAAGGCGGTCAATGCGCTGGGGACAGCAGTCAGCGAAGCGTCTGGCAGGGTATTCCGGGAGATCGAGGTCACGATCCGCAACTATGAACGAAGCAGACGCACAGAAAGGAGCCAGAGGTATGGAACTGAATTATACGAGGAACGGGGATTATTTGATCCCGAACATCGCGCTGAGGGGGAGCAAAGGGAAGCCACTCAGGAAGTACGGCAGGATGCGCAGGGAGTTCCTGAAGGAGCACCGTCCAATCCTGTACAGCGATCTGTCGCTGACGGAGCAGCTGTTTCCGCATCTGCAGGAGATCGACGAGACAGCGCATCGGAGGCTGGACCAGGTGATGGAGGAACTGCTTACGAAGAACCCGACACCGGACAAGAAGACTCATCAGATGGAGTGGGTACAGCATATGAACAGCCTGAAAGCGCAGGCGGAGGAGATCATCATGACGGAACTGGTGTACAACTGATAGACGGGGAACCAGATTCTGCCGGAGTATCATCGGAAGATAAAAAGGAGGATACAATCAGTGAACCGGCATATGAGCAGATGACGCTTTTCTTCCCCACAGAAGCAGAGCAGATCAAGGCCATTGACCAGGAAGCGGAGAGCGAAATGCCCTCCGCTTTTTCTATCCCGCAAAGTGACATTGATAATGTACTCAGGCTGGGCGGTAGCAGTGATAAGAGCCGCATGGTCGTCGCCGCTGAATATATGAAGGGGAAGTCCGTTACGGAACTGGCAGCGTTCCTGCGAACGGAGTACCGGGGTGGTATGGGGGTTTTTACCGGTTCCGGAAGGCTGTCCGCATGGTTCGGGGAAGAGGGAATCCGGCTTGCAGCGGGCGACCGCGTGAGGAACGAAAAAGCGGGAATGCTCCTGTCGTGGGAGGATGCGGCAGAGCGTATTGGAGAGCTGCTGGACGATGGCCAGTTTGCCACCAATGTGGAGATCGAGGAAACGCCAGGTTATGCCCGCACCCAGATCGCTGAGAAGCTCTGGTATCTTCGGCGTGATTTCTCAGAAATAACAGAAGGTGCCGGATTGCTGACCTCACTGGAGCTGTACCGCGGCGGCGGGTATCCTGATGAAACTGCGCGTCTTGCAAAGGCGCTGGCTGATCCGGAAGTTTTGGCGGCCGTGACGCGTGACATGATGATTTTCACCATGGTATATGAGCAGGAACCGGATGTACTCCGTTTCCATTATCACAAGGTGCCGGAACTGCATCGGAGCCTGCGGGAACTGGGCATGACATGGAAAGAATATTCTTCCGATATGACCGAGGTGCCGCAGCCCGGATACTTCATCACAGAGGATGAAATTGATGAAGCACTGGCCCATGGAAGTTCCGTATCGGGAGGAAAAGGGCGGATTTATTCATATTTCACAGAGAATCACTCCGCGAAAGAACTGGTGGACTTCCTCCGTGACGAGTATGGAACAGGCGGTCATAGCGGCGCGTTTGCGAATAAATCTCATAGCTATGAGGATCACGGCAGTAAGGGAATCACGTTCAAAAAAATGGATTGCATTCCTGTCACGCTGTCGTGGAGTAATGTTGCAAAACGAATCAGCGCCCTGATAAAGAATGACCGGTATCTTACAGAGAAGGAGAAACAGCAGCTTGCAGAGGTTCGTTCCGAAGAGCAAACGCCTGCCACAGAAGAGCAAACGCCCGTTGCAGAAGAGAAGGGAACAGGCCAGCAGGCCGAAGACGTAGCATATGAGTTTGTCACGGTCAATGGTACACCGGCCCTTTTCAGCAATGGCCGGATTAAGGAGAAGGATATTCCTGCGGGCTTATTCCATTATGATCTGCGCGGGCATGATGATGACCCTGGAGATCCCTATTGTGTGGAGGAAAGGGTTTTTGTAAATCATGCGGGAAGTGTTGTTACCGCAACTCCCCTGCCGATGCCGGAGAGCGGGTATATTCCGCTGACAGAAGAAAATGATGGGCTGAATTTCCATGGATGGGATATGGGTATCAGGGAATTTCAGAGCTGGTATCAGTTGAAGGCAGAGGCGCGCGAATGTTTGGAACACTTTCTCCCTCGCGTCGCGGAGCTTGTAATGGCGGACAGCGCCTATCGAAATGCCTGCAAAAATTCGGATGCAGAGAACGTTGAAATTGAACTTGGATACGCAATAGGCCGCGCCATCAATTCCCTGAAGGATGTAGACTTGTATCGTTTCTACTATGATGACGTCGATTTCCATAAGCACATGGATGAGGATGTCTTTGATGAAACTTATTATAATCTCCGGCCTCGTCTTCCGCATGAATTAAAGACAGAACAGACAGAAGATGATCCATTCCCTGACATCGACCCGGTGGAGATCAGGGAAGAACTGGAGCGGCGCGGCATTATAAATGGCGAGCTGGTTGACCCGGATAAGGAAAGCCTCTTTGTCCGTCAGGTAATGGCGGATGTGGAGCGGATTGCTGCCGAGGAAGCCAAAGACAGGCAGACGCCGGACAGGGAAAATGCGGACAACGGGTTGATGCCAGATCAGGAAGATACAGCGGAGCGGAACACAGAGGAAACTGAGATTTTACCTGAAGATGCTGCCGGTTCTCTCGCGCCGGAAGAGCGCTTCCATGTAGTTGACACAGAGTTTGGCAGCGACGGTGCATACTCCATCTGGGATGATAAAACGGGTGACTATTATGTGGACACCGACGGCAACCATGTATATTTTTCAGATAGGTGGGTCGCGGAGGACTATCGCGACGAGCTGATTGAGAAGGCGCAGGAAGAGGCGGCGCGCTCACCACTTGACAGGGCAAAGGAACTGCTCGACGAATACTGCATGGAAGAGTTCGGCGAGCCGGTAGACTTGAGCGACATGAGCAGAATCGGTATTGGTTATACGACGATCACGGATGAGGATATCCCGATCGAAGCGTCAGTGAACCTGGAAGATTTTAAGCTGGAACGCTATCTGAACGGCGTGCTGTTTGATACCAGACAGTATGGATCCTTGGAAGAACTGGTCAGCAAGGAACTGGAATATCTGGATTTTGATAAGCTCATGGACGCTACGGATGACGAGATTGAGGAGGTGATGGCACAGACAAGCGAGGCGTCAGAGGAACTGACCGAAGACACACCGGAACAGCAGGAAATGTCAGAGTTTCCCTACCATGTCGGAGACACCGTATATCTGGAGGACGGCAAAGCATTCACGATTGAAAGCATCGGGATGTTCGATGTCCAGCTGCGTGATCCGTCGCTACAGTATCCAGTATTCCGAGCGGAGAGCCGTGAAAATTTTCTGCGTCTGGTGGAACGTTATCCACAGAATCGTCAGCCGGAAGTGACAGAGGAAACAGTCGCCGTCTATCCAGGCGAGGAAACGCGCCTGCCCTACGATGTGGAAATACGACAGATGCGATTTAATGAAACGACGGGAGAGCAGCAACAGAGTGGTACACCTGATCGGGAAGTTGTCTCAACAGAAGTGACGGAACCAGTTCGATCTCAAGTCCCCGCGCACAACTTCCGTATCACCGACGACCATCTGGGCGAAGGCGGCTCGAAACAGAAGTACGCGCGGAACGTAGAGGCAATCCGCACCCTGTTTATGCTGGAGGAGGAAAAGCGGAACGCAACGCCGGAAGAGCAGGAAATCCTTTCACAGTACGTTGGCTGGGGTGGTATCGCGGATGCTTTTGACCCGAATAAAACAGGCTGGGCGAAGGAGTATCAGGAGCTGAAAGCACTGCTTCCGGAGCATGAGTATGAGATGGCGCGGGGCAGTACCCTGAATGCTCACTATACCAGCCCTACAGTAATCAAAGCAATTTATGAAGCGGTCGGAAATATGGGCTTTATCGGCGGCAACATTCTCGAACCCTCGATGGGTGTCGGGAATTTTTTTGGCCTTCTGCCGGATACCATGGCGGGGAGCCGCCTGTATGGTGTGGAGCTGGATTCCATTACGGGCAGGATTGCGCAGAAGCTTTATCCGCAGGCAGATATCAAAGTGGCGGGCTTCGAGACGACGGATCGGCGCGATTTCTATGACCTTGCGGTGGGTAACGTACCGTTTGGCCAGTATAAGGTCAGCGACAAGCCCTATGATAAGCTGGGATTTTCCATCCACAACTATTTCTTCGCGAAAGCGCTGGATCAGGTCCGACCGGGCGGGGTGGTGGCATTCGTCACTTCCCGCTATACCATGGATGCGAAGTCGCCGGATGTCAGAAGATATCTGGCGCAGCGGGCGGAGCTTCTGGGAGCCATTCGTCTTCCAAACAACGCGTTTAAGGCCAATGCCGGAACTGAGGTGGTGTCGGACATTATTTTCCTGCAGAAGCGGGATCATCCGATTGACATTGAGCAGGACTGGATTCACCTGGATCTGTCGCCGGAAGGTTATCCGGTCAACCGGTATTTTGTGGATCATCCCGAAATGATACTCGGAACACTCACAGAGGAAAGCACGCAGTATGGTATGGATGTTACTGTTGCGCCCATTCCGGGTGCAGAGCTTTCTGAGCAGCTCCATGAAGCGGTATCCCATATCCATGGGAGCTACCATGCCGTGGAAATGGAGTATGGGGAATCTGAAGAAGCAACGAAGGTACTGCCTGCCGATCCGGACGTGAAAAACTACTCCTTCACGGTGGTGGACGGGGAGGTCTACTTCCGCGAGAACTCTCTTATGCGTCTGGTCGAACTGAATGAGACGGCGAAAGCCAGAGTGAAAGGACTGGTCGAGCTGCGTCAGGTCGTGAACGATTTGATAGAATACCAGACAGAGGATTATCCGGAGGATGCGATCCGTGAAAAGCAGAAGGAACTGAACAGGGTCTATGACGCGTATACCGCAAACTATGGCCTGATTAACTCTCGTGGCAACGCGCAGGCTTTTTCAGATGATTCCTCCTATTATCTTCTCTGTTCTCTGGAGAATATCGACGAGGATGGACAGCTTATAAGCAAGGCAGATATGTTCACGAAGCGCACGATTCGTCCGGAGCGGAAAATCACCAGTGTGGATACGCCGAGTGAGGCACTGGCCGTCTCTATCGGGGAGCATGGAAGGGTGGACCTTCCCTATATGGCCGAGCTTCTCGGGACGCCGGGGGAGTATGCTTCGATCACGGAGGAGCTGCGTGGCGTTATCTTCAAAGATCCGATGGCGTCGGATGAGCCGGAGGTGGGATGGCAGACCGCGGACGAATATCTTTCCGGAAATGTACGGGAGAAATTGCGGATTGCGCAGATGGCCGCAGAAAAAGACAGCGCGTTTGCCGTCAATGTGGATGTGCTCACCAGGGCACAGCCCAAAGATCTGGAAGCGTCGGAGATTGACGTCCGGCTGGGTGCTACTTGGGTGGACAAGCAGTATATTCAGCGGTTTATGCAGGAGACTTTTGAGCTGCCTTTTTATATGCGTCGCTCGGTGGAGGTGAAGTTCTCCCCGATTACCGCGGAGTGGCAGATTACAGGGAAAAGCTCTGTCAGTCGGCACGATGTGACAGCGTATGTTACCTACGGAACGCACAGGGCCAGTGCTTATCGGATTCTGGAGGATACGCTGAATCTGAAAGATGTTCGCATCTATGACACGATAGAGGACATCGACGGAAAGCAAAAGCGTGTGCTGAACAAGGAGGAGACAACGCTGGCGCAACAGAAGCAGCAGGCGATCAAGGATGCTTTCCGGGAATGGGTATGGAAAGATCCGGCGCGCCGCGAAGCATTGTGTAAGAAGTACAATGAACTTTTTAACAGCACAAGGCCGCGGGAATACGATGGCAGCCATATACGCTTTGGAGGAATGAATCCAGATATTAAACTGCGGCCCCATCAGCAGAATGCGATTGCCCATGTGCTCTATGGTGGGAATACCCTGCTGGCGCACGAGGTCGGTGCGGGAAAAACTTTTGAAATGGCAGCGTCCGCGATGGAATCAAAGCGCCTGGGTTTGTGCCAGAAATCACTCTTTGTCGTGCCAAATCATCTGACGCTTCAATGGGCCAATGAGTTCTTGCGTCTGTATCCCAGTGCAAATCTGCTGGTTGCTTCAAAAAAGGATTTTGAGACTGCGAACCGTAAGAAATTCTGCGCGCGCATTTCGACTGGGGATTACGATGCGGTGATTATCGGCCACAGTCAGTTTGAGAAGATACCGGTATCCGCGGAGCGTCAGGAGCGGCTACTGCGGGAGCAGATTGATGAGATTACGGCCGCCTTAAGTAAAATGAAATTCCAGCATGGCGAAAATTTTTCTATTAAGCAGATGGAGAAGACCCGGAAATCATTACAGGCCAGACTGGATAAAATGCTTGCCGCGGATCGCAAAGATGATGTGATTACCTTTGAGCAGCTCGGCGTGGATCGGTTGTTTGTGGATGAGAGCCATTTTTACAAGAATCTTTTTCTATTTACCAAAATGCGGAACGTCGCCGGACTGTCAACATCGGAAGCACAGAAATCCCAGGATATGTTCATGAAGTGCAGGTATATGGATGAGATTACCGGCGGGCGCGGCGTGGTCTTCGCAACCGGTACTCCGGTGAGTAATTCAATGACGGAGCTCTACACGGTGATGCGTTATCTTCAGTATGGGACGTTGCAGCAGAAGGGCCTGACTCATTTTGACTGCTGGGCTTCAACTTTTGGCGAAACACAGACAGCAATAGAACTTGCGCCAGAGGGTACCGGTTACCGTGCAAGGACGCGTTTCGCTAAATTTTTCAATTTGCCTGAACTGATGAACATGTTTAAGGAAGTTGCGGACATCAAGACCAGCGACCAGCTCGACCTGCCGGTGCCGGACGCAAAGTTTGAGACGGAGGTGGTGCAGCCGTCGGAGCATCAGAAAGCCATGGTGGCGAGCCTGTCCGAGCGGGCGGCGAAAGTCCACAGCGGGTCTGTTGACGCTTCCGTGGATAATATGCTGAAAATCACATCGGACGGACGAAAGCTGGGACTGGATCAGCGGCTGATGAATCCACTTCTGCCGGATGACCCGAACAGTAAACTGAATGCCTGTGTGAAAAATGTATTGAGAATCTGGGAGGAAGGAAAGGAAGAGAAACTGACCCAGCTTTTATTCTGTGATCTGTCCACGCCAAAGAAGGACGGAAGCTTTAATGTCTACGACGATATCAGAAGCAAGCTGATCGCGGCGGGCGTACCAGAGCAGGAGGTGGCGTTCATTCATACAGCGGACACGGAGGCGAAAAAGAAAGAGCTGTTCGCTAAAGTCCGTAGTGGTCAGGTGCGCGTGTTACTTGGCAGTACGCAGAAGATGGGAGCCGGAACGAATGTGCAGGATCGGCTGATCGCCGTGCATCATCTGGACGTGGGCTGGAGGCCATCGGATATGACGCAGCGAAACGGTCGCATTATCCGGCAGGGGAATCGAAATCCGGAAGTGCAGGTCTATCAGTATGTGACGGAAGGAACCTTCGACGCATATTTGTATCAGACACTGGAGAATAAGCAGAAATTTATCTCACAGATCATGACCAGTAAATCGCCGGTCCGCTCCTGCGACGACGTAGACGAGCAGGCGCTGTCTTACGCGGAGATCAAAGCGCTCTGCGCCGGAAATCCGCTGATCAAAGAAAAGATGGACCTGGATATCGAGGTGGCACGGCTGAAGGTTATGAAGGCTGACCACCTGAGCCAGCGCTATCGGCTGGAGGACAAGTTACTGAAATACTACCCTGCGGAGATTGAAAAGCAGAGCCGTTATATCAAAGGGTTTTCGGAGGATATCAAAACAGTGGAGGCGCATCCGCAGATCAAGGACGGCTTCGTAGGAATGAAGGTGGGAGAGAGAATTTATACCGAAAGGGTGGAAGCAGGGGAAGCAATCCTTGCCATGTGCAAACAGGTGAAAGGTGAGGAAGCGTTTCCCTTGGGCGAGTATCGCGGATTTAAGATAGCTTTGTCCTTCAACTTCCTTTTAAATGAGTTTGAAGTCAGCCTGAAAGCTTCCATGAGCCATCGCGTCAGTCTGGGGAAAGACGCCAGGGGCAATATCACCCGTATCGACAATGTTCTGGCGGCAATCCCCACAAAGCTGCAGCACGCCGAGGAGCAGTTTGAGAACCTGACGAATCAGCAGGAGGCGGCGCGCATTGAAGTGCAGAAGCCATTTGCGCAGGAAGCGGAACTGGCAGAAAAGTCCGCGCGGCTCGCGAAGCTGGACGCCGCGCTGAATATGGATGACGGACATAGCGTCGGCGAGGAGATTTCGGAAGAGCAGGAAGGCGGAGAGAGAGCGTCGGTGCTTGACGACCTGAAAGCGAAAGCAGGAATGGTGCAGCCGCCACAGCGGAGCGTCGGAAAGGAGCAGAGCCTGTAATGGAGAAAAGGAATCGACACGGCCACTTCCGGGCAACGGAGGAAGAGATGGCGCGTATCCATCAGAAGATGGACGAGATGGGGATACACAGCCTTGCGGCATATTTGCGCAAGATGGCGCTCGACGGCTATTGCGTGAAGCTCGACTTGCAGGATGTAAAAGAGATGGTATCCCTGCTTCGCTATGCCAGTAATAACCTGAATCAGTACGCGAAGCGCGCCAACGAGACTGGCAGTATCTATGAGGAGGATATTAGGGATCTGCAGGAAAGGCTGGATGAAATCTGGGAGTGCGCGAGGGAAATTCTTTCGCGGCTCGCCGCCATCCAGTAGGTGTAAAAATCAGGCATGGGAATTTCTCATGTCTGTACACATAATAAATTTCTGGGTGCTTGACAAACTTGCCGGATGCATTACTGGCAGATAAAATTCAAATAAAAAGCCCTGGTGGAAAGGAGCGACGATGAACGTAGCATTGATGACTGAGTATTTTAAAAAGATATACAGCGATCCGATCGCATCAGCGACGGTTGATGATCCGGAATATAAAAGGCGGCTGGGGGAGTTTCGGAAAGAAGAAGGAGTGCTACAGAGGGTCTTAGACGAACATGATACGGCACTCTATCGTAAACATGAGAAGACCCTTGATTACTATTTTAGCGTGGAGGAACGTTTACTGCTTGATGTCTATCTGATGGGAGCGCGCGACAGGGAACGGATGCTGGAGTAAGTGAAAAGTCGGATGAGCTGCGCTGATGGATGTGCGATTTTTTGGAGGGAGGGAGAGTGAATGGCGGCAACGAGACTGATTGCACTGCATGTCAATAAGGGCAAGAGCGTCGCCAGATGTCTCGCCGAGCGGACAGACTATTCGCAAAATGTGGAGAAGACCGACAGCGGAAAATATATTAGCTCCTATGCGTGTGATCCGGAAACAGCAGATCAGGAATTTCTTCTCTCCAAACGTGAGTATCATCACATCACCGGCAGGTCGCAGGAGCGGGATGTTATCGGATACCAGATACGGCAATCTTTCAAGCCTGGTGAGATCATGCCGGAGGAGGCCAACCAGATCGGTTACGAGTTGGCGATGCGTTTTACGAAAGGCAAACATGCTTTCATCGTGGCTACCCACATCGACAGGGCGCACATTCATAATCATATCATTTTTAATTCGACTGCTCTGGATTGCAAACATAAGTTCCGGAATTTTCGTCACTCTGGTCTGGCGGCGCAGAGGCTGAGTGACCTTGTCTGCCTGGAACATGGGAAGTCAGTGATCACACCGAAGCCTTATGCGGAGCGTCAGAAACGAACGGAGTACCCAAAGCGTCCTTCCAACCGAAACGAAATCCGTGCGGCGATTGACCGTGCATTGGAGAAGAAACCAAAAGATTTTGAAGCGCTGATCCGCTTTTTGCAGGAGGACGGATATGAATATAAAAATGGGAAACAGCCGGCCCTGAAAGGCAAAGGCGGCGCGCGTTTTATTCGATTCCGTTCTCTCGGAGATGGCTACAGTGCTGATGATCTGAAGGAGGCAATCGCAGGGAAGTCCAGGCAGGTGGCCGGAGGTAGCGCGAGAGAAAATCGAAAGACGCTTGACCTGCCCATCAACATTCAGCAGAGGCTGGCAGAAGGAAAGGGCGGCGCTTACACGCACTGGGCAAAAGTGTATAATCTGAAAGCCGCGGCGAAGGTGGTTCTGTTTCTGGAGGAAAATGATATTCACTCCATCGAGCAGCTCCGCGAGAAAACCGCCGTGGTCACAGAACAAAATCATGCGCTGCTCGCATCCGTGAAGGCGTCAGAAAAACGAATGGCTGAGATCGTGGCACTGCGGACGCACATCATCAACTATGCGAAGACCAGAGAAACCTATGTGGCATACCGAAAGGCTGGCTATAGCAAAAAGTTCTTCGAGGAGCATCGTGAAGAGATTACCGTTCACAAAGCTGCCAAGGAGGCGTTTAATCAGATGGAGATCAAGAAGCTTCCGAAGGTGAAGGAACTGAACGCTGAGTACGCCGCGCTGATGGCGGAAAAGAAGAAAATCTATGCGAAGTATCGCAAGGTTCACGCGCAGATGCAGGATTACCAGATCGCGCTTCAGATTTCGGAGGCATGTCTCAGCGACGATATGGAGAATGAAGAACGTAGTCGACAGGAGCAGGAACAGAAGAAAAATAGATAAGATGATTCCGGTACGGATTTCCACTGAGATTCGGTGGAACCGTACCGGGGAATTTTTTGTTTTATAAAAAATCCTTTCATATATGTGTAACGCCGGAAATTCCGTTTTTTGACAGAAATTTTGGAAATTTTCAAAAATGTTTTTCTCAAGCGTTCCGTAGGAACGCGTAGCCATCGCGAAGCGATGATCGGGGGATTGGGGGCAGCCCCCCAACAAGCAGTTGAGAGATTTCGCCGATGGCGAAAATCTCGAAAACTGGCATAGCGGTTCCGCTATGCCCTGCTTGCCAAGTTTATACCGAGTCTTTCATAAAAAGCCTGAATTGACGGCAGTTCTTACAGAAAAATTCGGTATAACATAGTAAGAATACCAGAATATGAAGAATGAAATGATGTCATAAAAACAGACCAGAAACAATGGATAATGTCTCTGGCCTGGTGGATGTATAGGTATGGATTTCGTAGAGTATCCTACTCTGCGATATAGAAAATCTATGCAATTTGCTCCTAAAAAACAATTATATTTTACAGAATATCTAATAATCCGTCAATATATTTTCCGGGTAACTGACCGTATTTAACTCCTCTCATGGAAGGAATCCGAAATATTTAATCCTTTGTTTTCTTTTTTCCGTCAAAATTTTAGTCACTGAGAAAGGAGGCACATATGCCAAGAAAAGGAGAAAACATCTATAAGCGAAAGGACGGCCGATGGGAAGGCCGCTATATCAGAGATCGGACATCTGACGGAAAGGCAATCTACGGATATCTTTATGCACGCAGCTATCGTGAATTAAAAGAGAGGATGGCACGCGAAGGAAAAGCGCCAAAACCAGTCTGCAAGACACCTGATGTGCTTTTTGAAGAGGTTGCAAAGGAGTGGCTTCTTTATATCACCCCGCGCGTGAAAGAATCTACCTGTATAAAATATTCAAATCTTCTTTACTGCTATATTCTCCCGGCTCTGGGGAATCGACCGATCCTGTCTCTTTCGTCCGACATGATTGATACATTTTGTCAATCCCTTCTGGCAGAGGGTGGCAGGAACGAATCCGGATTATCAAACAAAACAGTGTCTGATTGTCTGGCACGCATCAGGAGCATCATGCGATACACGTCTGATAAACTGGATCTGTCATTGTGCGATGCAAAGTCTGTGACGGTAAAACAACAGCAAAAAGAGATGCGGAGTCTTACAATCAGCGAACAAAAGACGCTTCTTCGCTATCTTTACGATAATCTCAATGAATCAAATCTCGGAATTATAATCTGTCTTTTTACCGGCCTGCGTATCGGTGAAATCTGCGCGTTGAAATGGAGTGAGATATCCATTCCGGAAAAAATGCTTCATGTCCGATTTACTATGCAGCATATTCAAATTCTTGACGGAACAGACCAAAAGACAAAGATTTTGATATCTGAGCCTAAAAGCGCATGTTCGATCAGGACAATTCCGCTTCTCGATGAGCTGGCCAGATTGTTGAAAAAATATAAAAGTTCGGATTCAGCTTATATCCTGACAGGGAGAGAAGACCAATATGTAGAACCCAGGACAATGCAGTATCGCTTTAAAAAAGTGACGCAAGAGTGTGGCATTGCCAATGCCAGTTATCATACGCTGCGTCACACATTTGCAACGCGCTGCGTAGAACAGGATTTTGATATAAAAACCCTGAGTGAAATTCTGGGACACGCTAACGTCAATATAACCCTGAACAAATATGTTCATCCCTCTATGGAACTCAAACGGAAAAATATGATGCGCCTTTCCGAATTGATCGCCGTCAAATAATATCGTCAGTATTCACACAAAGCCCATAATTCCAACTTATATTGATTCCTTTTCGCAGAGTAGGATACTCTACGAAAATTGTCAGTCTGCTCCAGGAAGGAGCCCACAATGTTAGTCACCCTGATATGCGAAGACAGATTATATGGCGTTCTGCTTCCGGAGAAGGTTCGCGGACAGTACTGGCTGGAAGATAAAGAAAAAGAGATTCAGCACACTGGAAGAAGGCTTCTCGGTATTGAGGCGGAGAATGGCGTCTGGAAAATAGCAGCCGGGAAAAAAATTAAGCTTTACAATCCGGGAGACACAGATCCGGTTCCCTGTCTGATCCTTGAGATCGGAAAGATGTACATGGCGCAGCTGTCGGATGGACGCAGGGGGTATATTTTTACAGAACCCTATACACAGGACCGCTGTACATTCAGGAAATACTGGATGCAGAAGAGCATGACCGTGAATATCGGAAGCGGTGATAATAATCAGATTGTAATTGCGAGTCCCTATATATCATCGATTCATGCCCAGCTTGTTTTTTCCGGAACGGACTGGGTCATTCACGACTGTCACAGTACGAATGGTATATATATTGATGAGAGACGGGTGCGGCAGAGCGCGAAGCTTCATCCGGGCGATGTCCTTTACATGATGGGCGTGAAGATTGTGCTGGGCGATCGTTTTCTTGCTATCAACAATCCGGATGGAATTGTCAGTTTTCAGCCAGAGATCCTGAGGAAATATAAGTCTGCTGAACTGGCGGAATATGAACCGCCGGATGAGATTATTACGCCAATCTATTATCGGTCGCCCGGTTTTCGTCGGGAGATTACACCGTTGGAGCTGAAAATAGACCAGCCGACTATGCCGGAGAAGCCGGATGAGACTCCCCTGGCCTTGTCTCTGGCGCCGTCTCTGGTTATGGGAGTTGCGTCTTTTTCCTCGGGACTTGTTACGGTCTCCACGACGCTCAGCAGTGGCGGAAGTATAGTGAGAGCGTTTCCGACGCTTCTGATGTCCATATCTATGCTTGCCGGTATGGTTTTATTTCCGTTTATTATTCGCAGTGGGGACAGAAAGAGAAAGATCGAGAAGGAACAGGAAAGACGTGAAAAATACCTGAAGTATCTGGGAAATATCCGCAATGAAATAAAGAAAGCTTCAGACGTGCAGCGGGATATTCTTAACGAAAATTTTCCGCCGATCCTGTCACAGATAAAAGAAAACGGCTTTTATGACATGATTTTGTGGAACCGGGTGATTGGCCAGAAGGATTTCCTGACTCTGCGCCTGGGAGAGGGGAATGTCCGTCTGCAGGAAAACTTAAAATTTCCTGACCAGCGTTTCAGTATTGATGATGATATCATGCGGGACGAAGTAAACAGGCTAAGCGAAGAAAAGCTGATGATTGCCGGAGTGCCCGTCATCTTTTCTCTTACGGAGCATCGGGTTGCCGGAATCGTGGGAAACAGCCGGGCAGTCGTGGCGATCCTGAACAATCTGTTGCTGCAGATTGCGGCGTTGCACAGCTATGACGAGGTGAAAATTATATTTCTCTGCGAAGAATGTGACCTTGAGAAATATGACTATGTCAGATGGATGCAGCACACATGGGACAATAGCTTTCGGAAGAGATATCTGGCGACCACGCCGGGAGAGGTGCGCGATCTTTCCGTTTATTTTACACGTGTTATGGAGCGCTACAGGGGAGAGAAGGCGCAAAGCTGTCCGCACTATGTCATTATTTCGACCAGCAAGGCTCTCTCTGATGGCTGTGCGTTCCTGAATGAATTTCTGGGCGATCCGTCGGTAAAGGGATTCAGTTATCTGGCAGTATATGATGAGTTAAAGAATCTGCCGAAAGAGTGCACGGCGGTCGTTCAGGTGAATGATACCCAGAGCATGCTGTTCGACTATCAGACGCCGGGTGGGGCAAAGACCGTTTTTGTTCAGGATATGGTTGATACGGACGCGGCTGCGCGGCACGTGATGGATATTGCGGGTTATCATCTGGATCTGCAGAGCGGAAAATACGCGCTTCCAGGCATGCTGACTTTCCTGGAAATGTATCGAGTGGGGAAATATGAGCATCTGAATATTACGACCCGGTGGAAAGAAAATAATCCGGTATTATCCCTGCGAGCTCCGGTCGGCGTGAATTCAGACGGCGATCTGTTTTATCTGGATCTGCATGAGAATGCTCATGGACCGCACGGCCTGGTGGCAGGTATGACAGGCTCCGGAAAATCAGAATTTATTATCACCTATGTCCTTTCCCTGGCGATGAATTACAGCCCGGACGATGTCGCCTTCATTCTGATTGATTACAAGGGCGGCGGCCTGGTGGGCGCTTTTGACAATGAACTGTATCATCTGCCGCATCTTGCCGGGACGATCACGAACCTGGATGGAGCTGCGATCAACCGCTCACTGCTCTCGATACAGAGCGAGTTGCGCAGAAGACAGGTAGTCTTCAATGAGGCGCGGCGCGTTTCCAATGAGGGAACGATGGATATCTATAAATATCAGAAGCTGTATCGGAACGGCGTCGTAAAGGATCCTGTGCCGCATCTTTTCATTATCTCCGATGAGTTTGCTGAACTGAAGACGCAGCAGCCGGAGTTCATGACGCAGCTGATCAGTACGGCTCGCATCGGGCGGAGCCTTGGTGTGCACCTGATCCTTGCCACACAGAAGCCGAGCGGTGTGGTAAATGACCAGATCTGGGCGAATTCGAAATTCAAGGTTTGCTTGAAGGTACAGGACAGGGCGGACAGTATGGACATGCTGAAGCGCCCGGATGCGGCAGAGCTGGTGGAGACGGGCCGCTTCTATCTCCAGGTCGGCTACAACGAGCTGTTTGAACTGGGACAGTCCGCATGGTGCGGCGCTCCCTATATTCCGACGGATACGCTGGAAACCGAGCTTGATGAGTGCATTCAGATGATCGGACATCTGGGCGATGTGGTCGAGGAGGCAAAGCCCGCCAGAAAGACGGCGGATTCCGGGAACGCGCGAAAGCAGATCGTAGAAATCGCTCAGTATATCGCGAGGATCGCGGAGGAAGAGCAGCTGTGGGCAAAGCCGCTGTGGATGCCGGAGATTCCGGCGGTGATCACGGTGGAGCAGTTGGAGGAGAAGTATCAGTATCAGGTGGAAGAGCTGCTGAATCCAGTGATCGGCGAGGTGGACGATCCCTTCAATCAGAGCCAGCGGCTGCTGACTCTGCCTTTATCGACGCTTGGCAATGCGATATGCTATGGCATTGCGGGCAGCGGGAAGAAAACCTTCTGCACCGCGCTTCTATACTCCCTGTACCGTGCCCACACAAGCGCGGAGGTCAATGCTTATATTTTGGACTTCGGGGCAGAGACGCTGCGCATGTTCGCAAAAGCGCCCCAGACCGGCGATGTGATCGTGTCCGGCGAAGAGGAGAAGACCGCCAGTCTGTTCCGTTATCTGCAGAGGGAAGCCGTACGCAGGAGAAAGCTGTTTGCGGATCTGGGCGGAGATTATCAGTCCTACCGCAGAGCCGGAAGGGACGATGTGCCTAATATTGTCGTCCTGATCAACAATTATACCAACTTTGCAGAGCAGTATGAGCTGCTTGACGAGCAGATGGTTTCCCTGACGAGAGACTGCTCTAAATATGGTATTTATTTTGTGCTGACTTGTATAGCGCCGAATGGCGTTCGCTACCGGCTGAAACAGAATTTCCCGCAGGTGTACGTGCTGCAACAGAATGAGAAAACAGATTACACATCGCTTCTGGGAAATACCGGCGGAGTGTATCCGTCTCAGATTGCGGGACGGGGTATCTACAGAGACACGGAGGTATATGAGTTCCAGACTGCGTATGTGACAGAGACGCCTGAGCAGACTGCGGATGCGATGAGAACCTTCTGCGAGGGATTGAAAGACTCGGGCCAGAGGCAGGCCAAGCCGGTACCGATGCTCCCGAGGCTTGTGCAGAGAGGACAGCTTGATGATGCGGCCGTTTCCTTCGGGCGGATACCGCTCGGCCTCGATACCGAAACATTGGAAACGGTTTGCCTGAGCATGGAAAAAGAAAGCACGGAGCAGGTTCTGGCGATGGATTTGCGCGATACTGCCGGTTTCGCGGAGGGAATCGCCAATCTGCTGCAGGAGACGCCGGGCTTTGAACTCTATGTATTTGACCCTGGGAAGCTGATCTCTGTAGATGGGATAGACGCGGAACATTATGTAACAGAGAAACCGGAGGAGGCGGTGGTTCGCCTGTTCCGGCTGACAGTGGAGCGGCACAACGCATGTAAGCAGGCGGATGGGATCCTGCCAGAGGAGATGGATACACATCCGGTGATCGCGATACTGGTTGGACTCGGGCGTATCAAGGGACTGCTGACCGCGGACGGGGTGGACAAGCTGAAACTGATTCTGGAGAAGACGAGCGGGAAATTTAGGTTGTTTTTCTGGGCGTTTGATGATTACAAGTCTGCAAATGCTTACAATACGGAAGAATGGTGCCGCGGTGATGGAATCTGGGTTGGAAATGGTCTGGGCGACCAGATACGGCTGAAGGTGAATGGAAGGGTTCCGGCAGCCGCTAAAACCCTGGATTCTACAGACGGTTTTCAGGTAAGGCGTGGTGCGGCGCGACCGATTAAGCTGCTGGTCTCTGACAGGATGGAAGTGGAGGAAGAGGAGGATGAATAAGGTAATGGTGAAGCTGTGTATTCCGGTGACCGGGGAAAGCTATGATCTTTTGCTTCCGCGGACGCTGTCAGTGGGACAGGCGACGAAGCTGATTGCGTCATTCTTTCTCGGGATGACGGGCGGCGCGTACATGCCAGATGAGGACGCCGTGCTCTGCAGCATGGAGGACGGCAACATTTACAATGTAAATTCATCGGTGGAGGATCTGCATCTGAAAAACGGATCCCGACTGATGCTAATTTAAAAAACAAAAGGAAAAGGAGAGACAGTATGGAAAGTATCAAGGTAACCCCTGAGAATCTGCGCTCGAAAGCGACAGAGGTAGATGCAAAGGCAGAGGAGTATTACGCAGAGTACCGCGCGCTGCTCAACGATGTAGCTACGCTTACATCTTCGGACTGGACAGGTGAGGAAGCATCAGAATTTCTGGCAAAGGTGAATGATTTTGAGGACGACTTCAATAAGATGAGGGAACTGATGCAGGAGTATGCAAATCATCTGAGAACGTCGGCGACAAACTACGAGGACACTCAGAACAGTGTGAGAAATCAGATCAAGAGTCTGCAGAGCTAAAGGAGGGATTTTTAAATGTCAAGCATGTATATAAATTATGGTAGTTTTTCTGACTGGGCTACAAAAGTGGATAGCAGAAACTCGACGCTTTTGGAGGAGCTGCAGGCGATAGAGAAACTGATCAACAGCCTGGAAGGCGAATGGGAGAGCAACTCGGCGGTGAAGACCAGAGAAAAAATCACGGCAATGGAACCCCGTTTCCAGCAGTATCATGATGTGGTGGCGAATTATGCGACATTCCTGCGCAATACGGCGGCGGAGTTTGAGGCGGCAGAGGCTGTAAACACTTCTAACGCGGAACAGTTTACCTGATTAACTTTTCACGGGAGGACAATGAATGAACAGGAAGTTATGTGTTTTATTGTCCGTGCTGATACTATGCGTGGCTGGTCTGGCCGGCTGCGGTTCATCGGGTTCTTCGACCAGTGACAGTGTCTCGTCATCGGACGGGACACTGTCAAAATCCGAATGGGTGGGTATGCTTGGAGACAAGTTCGGATATGACGAATATGAAAGCACGGAAGATATTTTTTCAGATGTGAGCTCTTCAAATTCATATTACGATCAGATTCAGGCGTGCGCGGAGTGGTCTATTCTGCCGGAGACCTCACAGTTTCAGCCGGATGATAGTGCGACATGGCAGTATGCAATCGAGACGTCCGTACGGGCGATTGGTATCGACAAACTGAATAACTCCGATGTGGGCGTTACAGTGACGGAGGACAATCTGGTAGATTTCTTTACCGCGTACATTGCAAATGTGGACGATAGTTCTCTGAGTCTTGGTCTTTCCGAAACGGATGCAGAGCTGATTCTTGGTTATGCCTATGATTACGGGATGAATCTGACACTCGTGGAAAAAGTGGAATACACCTACAATGAGGATGTCTATGAGACGGATGCAAATTCGATTACGCTCGACAGTGATGGAGTTACGGCGACAATAACAGATGGCAGTTCCTATACGGAAGGCGACATCATCTATGTCGAACCCTCGGAAGAAAATGCAGCGTATGCGATCAAGGTGAATTCCGTGAATGGGGATGAGATCACCTACGAGACCGCAGGTATGGAGGATGTCTACGAGGAGCTGCAGATTACGGGTACCTTTGAAGGTACTGTGATCAATGTAGAATCTGCGGAGGGTATTGAGGTCAGTATGGCACCCGGAACTCCGGAGCAGAGTTTTGCAAATGTCAGTTACAATGAAAACGGCGGTATTTCCGCGACAGGTGTTAAGGTAAGCGGCAACAGTGTTACCTACACCTACAACAAGGATCAAGTGACATTCACAGCTGCTGTCTCGGATATCAAGGTTACGACTGATCTGGATTATGGAATTCTCTCGGGGCTGAAGAAAGCGGATGTGACGGTATCCTTTGATGACAAGATATCGTTGGAGTATACGGCGGATCATTTTGGCAAAACGATTCCGCTGGGAAGCGTTGAAGTTGTGCTGGGGTCAACTCCGCTGACACTTGAACTGAGTCTTGCAGTAAATATCGGAATGGATGGAGAAGCGTCGCTGGTCTACACTTCAACGGTAGTTGCGAATGTGAACTATCAGAAGGGCAGTGGTCTTGGAAAGTCGGTCAGTAACAACGATGCAACCTGTGATTTCAATGCGCAGGTGACCGTGACTGCAGAGCCGACGATTAAAGCGGAGCTGCGTTGTTTTGGCCGTGGCATCGCGAATGTGAAGGTCACCTCCGGTGTTGTTGCGATCGCTACAATAGACATTGACTATCTGGGAGACGAGCCGATGTGCATCGATCTCTACCTGTATGTGCCGCTTCGGTGGGCAGCCAATGAGGACGGGTGCATTATGACCAGTATCAGCAGCAAGCTGAAGGCGTCCAAGACGGTGTGGGATTCTGAGACCAGTCAGATTACGATGCGCTTCCACTGGGAGGATCTGGTGCTTGTGGATGCGTGTACCAGAGGAACCGGGGAAGAGATAGAAACGGACACGGTTGATGAAGATGGAGATCCGTATGACGAGTATAAACTGTTTGACTTTGAAGAGATTGTGTTCGGCATCATTAAGGTCACGACCCAGAAGGTCACCCTGTCTGTGGGCGAGAGCGCTGTAGTGGGTGTTCTTTCGCTTCCGGACGGATACAGTACTTCGGATCTGGTGTATTCCAGCGATAACACGTCTGTCTGTACGGTCAGCGGCACGACAGTTAGTGCAGTAGGAACAGGAAACACGCAGATTCGGATATCTACCTCGGACGGAAAATTCAGCGCCAGCATGGCGGTCGTGGTGACGGAGGAATATATCGACACTTCGGGATTTAACCCGTTATAAGAGAGCAGTGAGGATGCTGTCGGCGTTTGCCAGCGGCATCCTCGTTATAAAAATTATGGAAATTAAATTAGAACAATTACTGGCACAGAAAAGGGAACTGGAGCGCTATGCGGACGAGCTTCAGGAGACAAAGGTCAGACTCATAAAGCATCAGGCGGAGCTCCGGACCGTGTGGAATGCCCGCGAGATGGACGACCTGGGCGATGTGATCGACCGACTGAGCAGCCGGGCCAGACAGATGGCGGTGGAGATAGAGGACATTGGCCATGCAATGCTGCAGGCCTATGAAGAATTGCAGGAAGAGGAAGAATAGAACGGAAAGGCGGGTGTGGCGATGTCAAAAATAGAGGTGGATCTGAGGGAGATCCGCAGCCTGAATCAGAATCTGCGTTCCATCGAAGAGCAGGTTGACGGCGCAAAACGCGGCGTCAGCAGGCTGAGCCGGCAGATTCCGGGGCAGATATCGGAGCGGCATCAGATCCGGGACAGGCTGCATGCGGTCTGCTCGCAGATCGAGAGGCTGGAAGAACAGCTGGACGAGCTGTATGACGTCACCAGATCCTGCGTCGAGCAGTATGCCGAGGCGGAGAGTGAAAATCGCAGGAATGCTAACGCATTTGACTGAAAAAATAGAGAAAAGGGAGAGTGAACTTTATGAAAGCTACATATCATGCATGGCAAAAACTTGCACTGTTTGCGGCGGCTGTCTGCCTGTTGCTTTCGGCGTCTTTGACCGCATATGCGGCGGACGCTTCGGCAGTCAGCACGCTTGTCAGCGGAGACAACATTTATGTCTATGTCAGTGGGATATCAGATATTCAGTCGGGTTCCACAGTGCAGATCGGAAATGCGCTCTGCGATTCGGATAGTATTTCAGCGGGGGCAGTCGCGAACCTGAGCGTTCCCATGCGCACAGTGATCCTGCTCGACAATTCAAAATCCATTCCGAGCGGAAATCACACGGATATACAGGAAATTCTGAATGGGCTGGTGGAGAACGCCCTGGAAAATGAACAGATCCGGATCGGTACTTTTTCTGATGAGGTCGCATATTTATGCGATTTTACAAGCGATAAAGAAGCGTTGGCAGCGACCATAGAAGGGATTACATACAACGATCAGGAAACTTATCTGAGCGACGTGGTCTATGATGTGATATCGGAGCTTGACACCTCAGACGGCGTATATACCCGGCTTCTCGTCATTTCCGATGGAGCGGACAACAAGACGATTGGCTATACAAATGAAGAGCTTCGCAGCCTGATCGAGGAGAACCCTTACCCGGTCTACACGATAGGCACACAGGGAAGCAACAATTCATCGGAACTGGAAACGATGTTTTCCTTCTCCAGAGCCTCATCTGCGGACTATTTTCTGTTGGATGGAGAGATGACGAATGAAGAAATCATAACGACTCTGTTAGAGGATCAGAATAATTTCTGTATTCGGATCGTGCCGGATGAGAGCCTGAAGGATGGAAGCAATAAAAAGATTCTGCTCTCTCTGGTGACGTCAGAAGGGACAGTGGAGCTTGTCACCAGCGCGGACATGCCCTTTGGCACTGGTACGGCGAGCGTCGCCACAGAGCAGGAGGAGCCAGAGGAAGAAGAGGAAGATACGGGAACGGAATTGCCGAGCCTGGCGCCTTCCGAAAACACGGAGGCATCGGTTGAAGAAAAGAGTGGGATTTCCCCGCTGCTCATAGGCGTGATTGTTCTCGTTGTTATTGTCCTGCTGGTAGTGATTCTGCTTGTTGTGCTGAAAAAGAAGAAAACGGGCTCTGGTGAACCGGATAAAACCAGAGGAGAAAATAAGCAGGACGAGAAGCGCGAAGAGGAAGAGAAGAGAGAGGTAAAGGAAGAACCAGAGGCCGGCGACACGGTGTTCGGTGGAGGAGACAGCAGCTTTGAGAGCGACGGCAACACGATCGGTCTGTGGAAAACGCAGAAACAGTCTGTACTGCGCCTGACGAATCTGGACAAGCCCGGCATTATTTATGAAAAACCGATCAAGGACGTCATTCATATAGGACGGAAAGACGCGGATATTCTTATCAAAGATGACAATCAGGTATCCAAGTCCCACTGTGACATTATTCTGTGCGGAAAACTTCTTAGCATCCGAGATAATGGTTCTCTGAACGGAACCTTCTATGAAAATACGAGGGTACATGAGGAAGTTTCGCTTGTCAGCGGAGGAACGGTTAAAATTGGGCGCTATCACTATAGGGTGGATCTTCTGACCGGCTCGGCGGATGAAGGACGTTATTCATAAGAGGGAAAGTCATGCTGAATGAAAATACGAGACTGAACGACACCTATACGCTGAAGGAGGAGATCGGCTCCGGCGGCGGGGGTATTGTCTACAAAGCATATCACGAGCGGCTGCAGACCGATGTCGTCGTGAAAAAGGTCCGGGAGCGGGTCAAGGGAAAGCTGGAGGGACGCGCGGAGGCCGATATCCTGAAGCAGATGAAGCATACCTATCTGCCCAGAGTCTATGATTTTCTGGAGATCGATGGCGAGATCTATACGGTCATCGACTACATACCGGGCAGGAGTCTGGATAAGGAGCTGGCCGAGAAGGGTCGCTTCTCCCAGAGCCAGGTGCTGAAATGGTCGCTGCAGCTCGCGGAGGCGTTGGCCTATCTGCACAGCCAGAAGCCGCCGATCATACACAGCGACATCAAACCGGCCAATATCATGCTGACTCCGGAGGACAATATCTGCCTGATCGATTTCAACATTTCGCTGGCCTTCGACCGGGACATGAGAAATTCCATCGGTATCAGCGGCGGGTATTCGCCGCCAGAGCAGTACCATGACCTGACATTTTACCAGAAATTCGCGGCGGCGGAGAAAACAGAGAAGGCTTCCTCGCAGAGCGCGAATGCAGAAGCGTCGAAGGGGACGGCGAATCGGTCGGCGTCGAGAGATACGGAGATCGCTTCGGACACCACAGCGGCGACGGAACTGGCATCAGACACTGCGACAGTGGCGGCGACGCCGGCATCGGATACCGAGACGGCTGCGGCGACAGAGCTTGCCTTCGGTATGGAGACTGCCGCTGCGGGAGATACCGCGACGGAGCTTGCCTCCACGACAGAGACGGCGCCTGAGACAGGGACGGCAGCGACGGAAGCAGCTTCCATGCACACCGCATCCACGGAGCCTACCGCCTCGGCCACGGCGACTGCCACAGAGAGCGCGATCGAGAGCATGGTTGGGCAGGGGATCGACGCCAGGTCGGATATCTACAGCCTGGGAGCGACGATCTATCATCTGCTGACCGGTATCAAGCCGAGCCGCGACTTTGAGAAAATCGTACCCATCAGCCAGTGCGACGTGCATCTCAGCGAGGGTTTTGTTCATATTATCGAAAAGATGATGGAAATCCTTCCGGAGAACCGCTATCAGGATGGGAACGAGCTGCTCTATACGCTGCAGCACATCTATGAACTGGATTCTGAATATCGCGCTTACCGGAGAGGCAGGAGAAACCGAAAGATCGGGATAGCCTGCCTGTATCTCGTGGGCGCGGTTCTGCTCGGAGCAGGCAGCATTACGCTGAATAATGAGCGTAATCTCACTTACAACGAGCTGGTGACGACTGCGGACACGGCGATCGAGTCGGGAGAATACGAGACGGCGCAAGCTGCCATCCAGGAGGCGGAGGAGCTGATACCGGAGCGGGTGGAGGCCTACAGCAAGGAGGCATTGCTGCTCTACCAGCAGGGCTCCTACGAGGAGTGTATCAGCTATACGGAAACTACCCTGCAGGATGCGCCATATAATCTCTCAGACGATGAGAGTTCGCTTGGCGACCTCTATTATATCCTGGGCAATGCGTATCTGGAGACGGAGAATTATTCAAGTGCCGTTTTCTATCTGGAAAACGCGATCAGCCTGAACACTTCCAATAGCCTTTATTATCGGGATTATGCGATCGCTCTGGCGAAAACAGGAAATGCAGATTTGGCGGAAAGCGCCCTGGAGGAAGCGATTTCACTGGGACTGGGCGAGGATTCTATTTATATGGTGCAGGGCGAGATCGCCTATGCGCGCGGATCGTATGAGGAGGCAGAGACCTGCCTGTTGCAGGCAATTTCCGCTTCGGAAACAGACAGCCTCCGAAGAAGGGCGGTTCTGCTCTGCGACAAAGTATACCGTGCCCTTGGGACGGACTACATTGATACAGAGATCGCGCTGCTGGAGCAGGAGGTAAATCAATATGCCGGTACGTCCACAGCTATGAATCTGACAGAACGACTGGCTGACGCCTATGTGAGGAAAGCGGAAGCAGACGAAACCGAGGCCGTGACATATTACGAGAAAGCGCTCGCATGCTTCCAGACCCTTTTTGATAATGGTTATTCCACCAGACAGATGATGGAAAATATTGCTGTTCTCTACCAGCAGCTTGACGAGTTTGAACAGGCCGAGGCCATGCTGCTCCAGATGGTCGAGCAGTACCCGGACAGTTACGAGGGCTATAAGCGGCTCGCTTATCTGGAAGCGGACGAGCAGCAGGAGAAGGAGAATGCCGACCGCAGTTATGAACAGATGAAGGAATATTACGACAAGGCGAAAGAACTGTATGGAGATCAGGACGACGACCAGGAGATGCAGATGCTGGATGTTATGATACAGGATCTGATAGGGAACTGGTTGTAGAATGATAGATCGTGAAAAAATGGCGTGGTCATAAGAGATTGGAATGGAAATTCGTCAGAAAACTATAAACAAAAGGATAGGATAAGAAGATGAAAAGGAAAAAACT
>JAJQBC010000138.1 GCA_021203465.1 Lachnospiraceae bacterium
TATGTGCGGCGACAAATGTGGAAGCAACAACGGCGCGCGGTTTTCCTTATCGGCGGTTTCCGTTTCCGCCTTGTTGTAGCTTTCGGTGATTTGGGTGATTGCGTGGTTGACTACAGAGATGTAAAATGAAAAAGAATTTTAACGGAGACGCGGGAAACTGCGACGATGAGGGGGGGAGCGTGAGCGCATGGTCGGCAGACCAGAGCGCGGAAGCGTCGGGGGCGAAAAGCCCACCGGACAGCTTGTATGCAAAAAATCAGCGTGCAGCCTGCGAAAAAACTGAGGCGGCGCATTGCGCCGCCTATGTTTGGTTTCTGTATGCTTATCTCTCGTTCAATCGAGCGAGCTGATGATTTTGCCGACGTACTGCGCCAGCTTGGTCAGGTCGCTTGCGTCCACATTGCCGTCGCCGGTCACGTCCGCGTTGGCAAGGGCTGTTTCATCCTCCATTGTTTCCACCTTACCGACGTGCCGCGCCAAAATCGTCAGATCGCTTGCGTTCACCTCGCCGTCGCCGTTCAGGTCGCCGGGGGTAGTGTCGCTGGTTCCGGTTGCAGGAATACTTTCCGTATAGGTATCGCCGCATTCTGTGCAAGTGTATGTCGTTACACCGTCCTGCGTGGCTGTGGCTTCTTTTGTCACTTCGCTGACGTAGTTATGCCCCGTCGCGGGAATCGTTACGGTTTCGCGGGAAAGCTCTTCTCCACAAACTGTACAATAGACAACAGAATCATAGGAACCATCCTCTGTGCAGGTGGCTGCGATTTCGTTTTCTATCACTGGTTCTCCCGCAACATGGCTGGTACACTGGTCCTCCGCATCGCCTTCGCCAGCGTCATCTGCGTCGCCCGCGTCGGGTCCGGTGCTGTTGTAATGTACGGTGGCGGCGAGGAAATAGCCGTTGCCGTCGCTGTTGATGATCACGTCCTCCCAGTCGGCCTCGCTACCGGCATAATAGATGTCGTTGAGGCTGGTGCAGTCGTAGAATGCGCTGCTGTTGACGCGAATCAAGCCGGTGCTGATGACAACATAGGTGAGGCTGGTGCAGCCACGGAACGCTTCACTGCCGATGGTAGTGACGCTGTCGGGAATCTCAATCCCAATCAGGCTGGTGCAGTTATAAAACGCCTTGCTGCCGATGTTGGTCACACTGTCCGGGATGGTCACGTCCGCCAGCCTGGTGCAGCCGTAGAACACGCCCTCCCCGATTGCCGTAATGCCGTCCAGAAGCTCGATACTCGTCAGCGACGTGCAGTTCTGGAACGCATAGGAGCCGAGGTTGGTCAGGTATTCGTTCAGCGTCACGTTGGACAGCGCGGTGCAGTTGTAAAACGCATAGGAGCCGACAGTGGTCACATTTTCGCCGAACGTGACGCCGGACAGCGCGGTGCAGTTATAAAATGTCCGCTCGCCGATGGTGATTACATTTTCCGGAATGACAATGCTTTTCAGTGCGGTGCAGCCGGAAAACGCATAGTTGCCGATGCTGGTCAGGCCGGCGCCGAGCGCAACACCGGTCAGCGCAGTGCAGTTATAAAATACGCCATAATAATAATATTTAGAAGTGCTAAAAGAACCGCTATACCTATACTGAACACCATCGCTGATTGTAATTACACTGTCCGGGACGACGATGGTTTTTAACGCGGTGCAATCCCCAAACGCCATATTTTCAATGGTAATCAGCGTTTCTGACAGCGTGACGTCCGTCAATGCCGTGCATTGATAGAATGCATACTCGCCGACAGAAGCGACCCCGTCTTCCAGCACCAGCGTTTTCAGGCTGGTGCAGCCATACAGCATATACGCGCTGATTTCGGACACGCTGCCGGGAACGGTGATGCTGCGCAGGCTGGTGCAGCCATAGAATGCATAAGTACCAATATTCGTCACAGAGTCCGGAATCGTGACGCTGCGCAGACTGGTGCAGCCATAAAACGCGGAACCGCCGATGTCCGTCAGGCTGTCCGGAAGCTCCATGCTCGGCAGACTGGTACACCCGTAAAATGCCGAGCCTCCGATCATGGTCACGCTGTTCGGCAATGTGATCGTTCTCAGCGTCGTGCAGCCATAGAAAGCCTTACTGCCGATATTGGTCACGGTGTCCGGAATTGTGACACTGGTCAGCGCAGTACAGTCATAGAATACACCTTCCCCAATCCCGGACATACTGTCCGGAATTTCAACGCCCGTCAGCGACGTGCAATTCTCAAATGCATAGCTGCCAACGGTGGTCACGTTCGTCCCGAATGTCACGCTTCTCAGCATGGTACAATTTAGAAATGCCTGGCTGCCGATGGTTGTCACATTTTCTCCAATCGTAACAGAGGTCATTGCGGTGCAGTTATAAAATGTCCGCTCGCCGATGGTGATTACATTTTCCGGAATGACAATGCTTTTCAGTGCGGTGCAGCCGGAAAACGCATAGTTGCCGATGCTGGTCAGGCCGGCGCCGAGCGCAACACCGGTCAGCGCAGTGCAGTTATAAAATACGCCATAATAATAATATTTAGAAGTGCTAAAAGAACCGCTATACCTATACTGAACACCATCGCTGATTGTAATTACACTGTCCGGGACGACGATGGTTTTTAACGCGGTGCAATCCCCAAACGCCATATTTTCAATGGTAATCAGCGTTTCTGACAGCGTGACGTCCGTCAATGCCGTGCATTGATAGAATGCATACTCGCTGACAGAAGCGACCCCGTCTTCCAGCACCAGCGTTTTCAGGCTGGTGCAGCCAGACAGCATATACGTGCTGATTTCGGACACGCTGCCCGGCACCGTGATGCCGGTCAGGCTGGTGCAGCCATAGAACGCATAGGAACCAATATCCGTCACAGAGTCCGGAATCGTGACGCTCGTCAGCGATGTGCAGCCGTAAAATGCGGAAGATCCGACCGTTTCCACGCTGTTCGGCAATGTGACGTTGAGCAGACCGGTGCAGCCGCGGAACGCCTCGCTGCCAATTCCGGTCAGACTGTCGGACAATGTGACGCCGCTCAGACTGGTGCAGCCATAAAATGCTTTGCTGCCAATCGCGGTCACACTGTTTGGTACCGTAACACCTGCCAGACTGGTGCAGTTATTAAATGCGTTGCTGCCAATCGAAGTTACACTGTCTGGAATCTCGATTTTCGCCAGATTGGTACAGTCGCAAAATGCATACTGCCCAACGCTCGTCACACCGCTTTCAATGACAACAGAGACGATGGAGGTGCGATAGCTGTAATATGGGATTTTGCTTGCTGAGGTGTAGCTTTCATCGTACATCAGCCCCTTTCCGCTGATGGTCAGCACCCCGTCCTCCAGCGACCATGTCAGGTTGTCGCCGTATTTTCCGCTCGCTGCATCGTCCGCCAGCGCAGTGGTCGAGAGCAGGGCGGCCAGACAGACCAGCAGCAGGAAAATCCATGTTTTTTTCAATGTTTTCACTCTTGTTTTGCTCCTCTCGTTTCATAATTTTGAGTTGCCGGGTACCACGCCGCAGTCGGGGCGGCGGACGTATCGGCGGCTGTGCGCCCGCCGTGCCGCGAGGGAAGCGTGGTACCGGGCGGGGCAAATCGGGCGGCGCGGCGGTTCCCCCTCCCCAC
>JAJQBC010000034.1 GCA_021203465.1 Lachnospiraceae bacterium
ACTCTATTAAAAATTTTTCGCGGATGTGTTCAACTTGCACTTGCAATTTTCGGTAGTTTTTCTTTCCCTCATGGACAGGGGAACCGCAGCGCGGGCATTTCCCGATTTCCGGTTTTTCTTCCCGGAATAAATTTTTATGCTCATCCAGCGCGGCGGCGTAGGTCTGCACAAGCTCCCGCGCCATTGCTTCAATCCCGCCCATAAAAGCGGCAGGGTCAGCACTTCCCTTTGCGATCTGCGTCAGGTTATTTTCCCATCCTGCGGTCAGGAGCGGGGAAGTGAGGGTGTCCGGCAGTATACAGATCAGGTTATGCCCGTTTTTTGTCGGCAGGAGCTGCTTTCCCTTGCGTTCGACAAAGCCGCTGTTCACCAACTTTTCAATCACGGCGGCGCGGGTAGCGGGAGTGCCAAGCCCTTTCCGCTCTGCTTCTGGGTTGGTGTCCTGATTCCCGGCACGTTCCATAGCGGAGAGCAGGGACGCTTCATTATATGGCTTCGGTGGGGTCGTTTCATGCTCCGTCACCTTTGCGGCAGGGTGTTCAAAGGCTTGTCCCTCGGAAAGCTCCGGCAGCGTTGCGTCCGTGCCGTCTGCTTCCTCTCCGTCAATATCCGGTTCCTTTTTCAGTGCCTCCCGGTAGCGCCGTTCGATCTCTTTCCATCCGGCGGCAAGTACCGTCTTTCCCTTTGCCGTAAAGGTATGTCCGGCGCAGGAGAAAACCGCCGTTACTGCTTCAAAGCTGTGCGGGGCGGCAGTCGCCATCACAAGACGCGCCCCGGCAAGGGTAAGAAGATTCCGTTCACTTTCCGGCAGCGTGGCAAGGTCAGTTTTTGCAAGTTCTATCGTGGGGATAATGGCGTGGTGGTCGGATACCCTTTTGCTGTCAAGGACACGGGCGATCTCCGGTTCAAAAGCTGCGCCCTCCATAAACGGCAGCCTGCCGCACAAAAGGACGATTACCTTTGACGCGGTTTCCTCCATGTCGTCGGTCAGAAATGCGCTGTCTGTCCTCGGATAAGTCAGGAGTTTCTTTTCATACAGGCTTTGTGCCAGGTCAAGGGTCTGCTTTGCGGTATAACCAAAGATACGGTTCGCTTCCCGCTGTAAAGAGGTAAGGTCAAAGAGCTTCGGCGGGGCGGCGCATTTTTTCTCCCGCACAAGGGACGTACAGACCGCTTTCGACGTTTCGCAGGCAGCTTTTATATTTTCCGCGTCACCCTTGTTTAAAATCCGGTCACTGACTGCTTCCGCGCCGGACAGGTTCAGGCGCACATGGTAATAGGTTTCTTTCTTAAAGTCGGAAATCGCTGTTTCCCGGTCAACAAGCATTTTCAGGGTCGGCGTCTGGACGCGCCCGACATTCAGTGTTTTCCCGTACAGGCAGGAGAAAAGGCGGGTGGCGTTGATCCCGATCAGCCAGTCCGCTTTTGCACGGCAGAGGGCGGAAGCATAGAGCGGGTCATAGTCCCGTCCGTCCTTTAAGTCCCCAAATCCCGCCCGAATTGCGCTTTCTTCCATTGAAGAAATCCATAAGCGGCGCATAGGCTTGTTGCACCCGGCAACTTCATAGACAAAGCGGAAGATCAGTTCCCCCTCGCGTCCAGCGTCGCAGGCGTTTACCACCTCCGAAACGTCGTTCCGGTGCATGAGGTCTTTTAAAATCTGAAATTGCTTTCCCTTGTCGGCGGTAACGGTGTATTTCCATTCTTCCGGTAAAATCGGTAAACTCTCATAGCTCCATTTCTGATACCGTTCCCCGTAAGCGGCAGCTTCCGCAAGCTGTACCAGATGTCCGACGCACCATGAAATGATGTATTGTTTCCCCTCTATATATCCGTCCTTTTTCTTCCCTCCGCCAAGGGCGGCAGCAATCGCCGCCCCGACGCTCGGTTTCTCTGAAATGATAAGCTGATACATATTCTTTTCCTTTCCAACGAAAAAAGACAGCCCATCTGGACTGCCTTTTTCGTTCCTCCATATTTAATTTTAGAAATTGCTCGGCGAATAACGTACTGTTACGATATGCACCTCTTTCTTTTCTTTCCGCACACGATAGACAATAACATAATTTTTACGAACAGCTGCCGATAATCCCCGTTTGCATAGGCTCCTGTACGGCGGATTGCGCCGCGCTCCGGAAACTTTTCCAGACTGAAAATCGCTTTTTCCAGTTCATCCACCATGTTCAGGGCAGTGTCGGGAGACAGCAGATTTTCAGCAATATAGGTATAGATACCGTCTATATCCCGGTATGCGCGGGCATAGAGTTTGACCGTATATTTATCCAAAATGTTTCCTCCGTAATGAGGAAAGGGCTTCCCTCGCGTCTAACAGGACACCGTCGGCGGCATATTCCTTTTCGGCTTCGCTGATTGCAGCGTCCGTTTCAGATGTCTCTACCATTTCTTCGTATGCTTCAATGCTCATAACCACTAAATCACCGTAGCCATTTTTTGTAATAAAAAGCGGTTCGCGCCTTGCGTGGCAAAGCTCAGAAATTTCTGTGGTATTTCTTAAGTCTGTGATTGGTCTGATCTGTGGCATGGTACACGCCTCCTTTCTCCTTGCACATAATTATAGCAGAATTATGTGCAAACAGCAAGGATATGATACCATATCTGTTTATTAAATTTTATTCCTCCGTTTCTTCATTATCCGCGCTCTCTGTATCGTCCGGCTCCGGCTCGTCCTCGTCATAATCGTCAAAATCAAAATCATCAAGGTCGGTGCTGCCTTTCACGTCCTGTTTCGGTTTCATAAATTTTAAGTAATAGAACGCGCCACCGCCGCCAAGAAGCGCAACGGCAAGGAGAAGCAAAAGAGCGCCCATGCCGCCGCTTTCTTCCTCTGGTTCTTCCTCCGTCACCTCCGGTTCGCTTTCTGTCCCGGCGCACTTTGTATAATCTATGCTGCATACCGCGCAGGCTGTATCAACCTCCCCTGCTTTGCATTTCTCCGTACAGGTGCATACGGCGGGCGTTTCCTCTACCGTGGTTTCTTCTTCCTCCATTAAGGCCATCAGGTCGGCTTCGTCCACCTGATTAAGGAAATGCACGGTCTGTTCCCCCTCGTCGTCCCGGTCGATAATGATATAAAAATAGTTGCCGTTTTTGGTGGTGATCGTGATAAGCTGCTTATTTCCACCGTAGTCGTCAACTAACGAAGCGTTCCCGTCCGGCGTCAGGGCGTCGTATTCTTCGGTTTCTTCATAGATAACACCGCTGTCGTCGGTTTCATCTGTCCCCTGTGCAAAAGCAGTCATAGAAGTGCCGCACATGAGCAGCAATGCGGCGAAAAGTACGGTGAGCGTCCTCATAAGTCTTTTATTCATTCTCGGTGTCCTCCTGTTCTTCATAATCATTCTTGTAATCTGCGGGTGTTCCATCATTGGGCGCGGCAGCCATACCGGGAATGCCGCCGCCGGACAGCACCATGTTCAGCTCCTGCGGGGTCATACGCAGGGAGCGTACAAGCTGTACGATTTCAAGGTTTTCTGCTTCGGTTTTCTGTGCTTCAAGCCCTTTCAGCCTGTTCTGGTATTCCGTGATCTTTTCACGGGTTTTCTGGATTTCTTTGTCAATGCGTTCGATTTTGTTCATAGCCATAAAATAACTCCTTTCTTTTCACGCTGCTTGCGTGATAGTCTGTCCTTAATCCCAGTTCATCAGCCCGTACCCTTTGATACAGGCATAGTCAAGGGAATAACTTTTAATCTTGCAGGTGTCGCCGGAATTGCCCTCCACGGTATAGACGCGGTTCCCGTCTGTGCCGATCACAAGCCCTACATGGTCTGCGCTGCCGTCCAAGTCCCAGTCGAAAAAGATTGCGTCGCCGGGGGCGATATTTTCATAGCTGCGGCTTCCCCATTGCCCGTGAGAGGTAAACCACGAAACGCCCTGCGACTGGCAGGAAGCAAAACGCAGCTCGGATAAGCCCATCTGCCCATAGCACCATGACACGAAACAGGCACACCATTCCACGCGGCTTGAAAAACCGTACCAGCTCCAATAGGTCTGCCCGCCCGTGTTGCCGACTTGCTGTTTTGCAAGGTCTGTAATCGCGGTGTTGCCGCTGCGGGTTCCGCTTACAAACTGTACGCCGCTTAAATCCTCCGACGCGGACGTATCAGGGGAGCCGCCGCCAAAGATCAGCGATTTATTGCCGCTTGTTTCAATATAGACGCGGTACATTTCAAGTTGCTCTGCGGTCAGTAATTCTGACACAAAGCTGTTGATTTCCCTGTTTGTCAGTCTGACATTCAGAATGTAATAGTTATAAGGCACTTCCACCTCGTATTCATAGGTTTCTGTGCTTGTTTCCCCCGTTATCGGGTCAGTAACAGTATGTGTGCCTGTACGGGTTTCTGTTCGGTAGCGCACTTCGATTTCTTCGGTCAGGGTCAGGGTGTACTGCATATCAAAGACGCGGTTCAGCTCTGCCTGTGCGCTTTGCGGGGTATAGCTCTGTAAAAGTGCAGTCAGGTAGGAAGCCAATTCATGCGGATTATGCCCGACTGCGTCAAGATCATAGCGGTACTCGTCATAGCCGGGGTAATTACTTTCGATAGTATCAATCCGGTTTTGCAGCTCGTTTTCCTTTGCTGCATAGCTGTTTTCCGTTTCTACAAGGTCGCTGTCCTCGGATGTGTAGGAAGTCCCCAGTATGCCGTTTAAAGTGCCGGAGAAGATTGCGCTACAGGATGATAAGCCTGTCGATACCATGATAAACAGGAGAAGCACAGCGACGGCAGCACAGATTCCCGCCGGGTGCCTTGCCGCAAATGCCGCCGCTTTCCTTGTTTCTTCTGCGGTTTTCCTTGCCGCCCGCCGTGTCTGCTCGGCGGTACCCCGAATCCCTTTTGCCGCGTTTCGGGCTTCCTTTGCATACTGGCGCTTGATCTGCTGTTTTTGCAGGAAGCGGGAAAGGGGATTGCTTGTAAGCTGTGGGTTTTCATATAGCGTCTTGTGGTACTGCAAATCCACATTTGCCTTGAACGCTACCTTTTCTGCCCGCGCCGCCGCCCGGTAGGGCTTTAGTTTGTGGCTGCGGTAGCCCTCTTTGATTTTCCTCGCCCCGTATTTTGTGCCTTTCTCCGCTAATTCCTCGGATTTATGCGCACCCTCCACGCCGGAATTATCCTTTTCCACGGAATGTATCTTGTTGTGGACGAACATCCCCGCTTCCTGCGCAGGGCGGGAAAGGGGGCTGTGCCTATCCTTAAATCCCGGCGGTATTTCCTGCTCGGTGAAGCGTAACCGGGTCTTTGCTTTTCCGGCGGCTTCATCATAGGTTCGCTCCCGCACCAGTTTCTTTTTCTTCGGGATTGCTGCCCGCGCCGCGTCCAGACGGTCAGCGGCTTTGTCGGATTTTCGGATATATCTTTCAAGCTCCGGTGTTTTGGAAAAATCGGCTTCCCGCTCCCTTTTGCTTACCCGCTCGGTGGTCTTTTGTGCCTCATTGACCTCCACCGCGCCGTCGCGGGCCATTTTCTGCGTGAGCTTGTCGCGTGCTTTGTACTGCTTTATGCTCTGTCACCTCCTTAATTCTTTGAAGCGCGGTATGGTAGTAACGCGGGTTAAGTTCCGAACCAAGATAATTACGTCCGGTTAGTATTGCCGCAACCGCTGTACTTCCGCTACCGATAAATCCGTCAAATACCAGTTCCAGCGGGTTGCTTGAAATCTGCAATATCCAAGAAAGAAATTCCACATTTTTGATTGTCGGGTGGTAAATATTGTGCTGTTTCTGCCACCCGGAATTATAAGTTGCCTTTGGATATTCCGCACCGAACCAGCAAGAGTTAAACCTAGTCTTGTATTTCTCTCTGGGCTTCCTGTCCTTGTGAAACTGGCTCCCGGCTTTTGCCTTGTTCTGCAGCAGGGTAGTATGATTAAACGCCCGCCGTCCCTTTTGACAGAAAATCAGCCATTCTGCGTTGTTCGCATAAGTGCCTTTCAAATCCCCAATGCCGCCAATATTTCCTTTTTCGATTATCATGCAGTTTTTTACCGCAAATCCAGCTTGCCGCAGACAATCGTAATGGTATGGGTAGCAGTCAAAGCGGGTGAAAAAATATGCATGGGAATTTTCTTTCAGCACCCGGAAACTCTCGCGGGCAAAGCGGCTGTAATCTATACCATCGTCGCCAGCAAGCACCGGGTATTTCCGACTGGTAAAATGGTTTTGATAAGAAATCCCATAGGGCGGGTCGGTAAGTATCAGAGAAATACAGCTATCCGGTAACTGTGAAAGCAGTTCCAAGCAGTCCACGCAATAAATCCGATTTACCGATAGTGCCTTTTGGGATTTTTCCATGTATATCATGTGTTCCCCACTTCCTCCGGTTTTGTCGTCATTACCCGGTAAAGCTCGGTATCTTTCGGGAAGCGGTCTACAAAGGGAAGCACCACATTCCCATAAAAGATCAATCCCTCGCCCGCCTCAGTGTGGGTTACATATTTCATCTGCTGCGGCGAAATATTGAGCTGCTTTGCAAGGATTGCCCTGTCGCCCGCTGCCTGATTGAGCATAAGGATAAAATCAGAGTTTTCAAAGATATTTTCCACCTCGCGGCTGCTAAGTAAGTCCTTGACGTTTTGCGTAATCGCCGTCGGGATTCCGCCCCATTTCCGGAAACGCTTCCAAATCTCCACGGAATAGGCGGCGGTCTGTTCTTCTTTCAAGAGCAAATGAAATTCGTCCATGTAGTAACGGGTTGTCTTTTTCTCCGCCCGGTTGATAGTGACGCGGTTCCACACCTGATCCTGTACAATGAGCATACCCAGTTTTTTAAGCTGTTTCCCAAGCTGCTTAATATCAAAGCAGACAAGACGGTTTGAAAGCTCCACGTTGGTACGGTGGTTAAAGACATTCAGAGAGCCGGACACATACAGTTCCAACGCCGACGCGATACGCGCAGCTTCCGGCTCCGGTTGCTTTAAAAGTTCGTTATAAAGGTCGCCCAGAATCGGCATATTTGCCGGGTCGGGGTCTGCAAGGAACGGGCGGTATACATTCCGGACGGCACGGTCTATGACCGTTTTGCCAACCGGCTGCAAGCCCTCCTTGCCGCCGATCACCAGCTCGCACAGGGACAGGATAAAATCGGATTTCAGCGCAAGGGGGCTGTCGTCCTCGGAATAGTTGAGGTTTATATCCATCGGGTTTACATACTGGGGATTGCCGTCAATGCCTTTCCCCGTAGGCGATAAGCGGATTACCTGTCCATTCAGCCGCTGCACAAGGGAAAAATACTCCGCTTCCGGGTCGCAGATAATAATATCGTCGTCTGTAATCAGGAAAGCGTTTGCCATTTCCCGCTTTGCGGCAAAGGATTTTCCGCTTCCCGGCGTCCCCAAGATTAAACCGTTAGGGTTTTTCAGCTGCTTGCGGTCGCAGAGGATCATGTTATTCGACAAAGCATTTAAGCCGTAGTATAAGGCCGCGCCCGTCTGAAAAAGCTCCTGCGTGATAAAGGGGATAAAAATGGCGGTGCTTGAAGTCGTAAGCCCCCGCTGTATCGGGATTTTGTTTTCCCCAAGCGGGACAGAGGACATCAGCCCTGCCTCCTGCTGGTAGTCCAGACGGGTCAAGCGGCAGTTATATTTCTGCGCAATGCCCGCCGCCGCGAAAATATCATTTTCCAGTTTCCGCTTTGTGTCTGCCATATTTACCACAAGGAATGTCAAGAGGAACATCCGCTCATTCCTGCTCTGTAAATCCTGCAAGAGATTTTTCGCTTCGCTGCCGAACGTGGCAAGGTCGGACGGGATAATATCCATGTCGTAGCCGCTGCGGACAGCTTTCTTTTGTTCCTCAATCTTCATCTTGTCAAGGTCTGTGATCTTGCGTTTAATGGTCTTGATGGCCTCGGTCTGGTCGATACTCCGGATATGTAAGTTGACGATTACGCCTGTCTCTAAATCCAAAAGGTCGGCAAGCATACGGTCGTTTAATTCCGGCGCAAGGATTTCAAGGAAGCTCACCGCGCCGATTTTCTTCCCCATGCGGAAATACCTCCCCTCGCCAAATTTGAAAGAGGGCGGGGCGATAAAGTCCTTTGTGGTAAGCCCGGACGGGGCAAGCCATGAAAAATCAAAGGAGAACGGTTCGCCCTCCGGGTGGAACACACCGTGCAGCACCTCCAGACGTTCATAGCCTGTCATGGGACGCGCCGCCGCGCCCAGCACTTTAAAATTGTTAAGCACATCGGTTTCGATACGGGCAAGGCGGGCTTTTGCAGCTGCTTGTGTTTCTGCTTCAACAGAAAATGTGATGTATTTATGCTTCACAAGGCCGTTGTTGCCTTTACTTAGCTGGTTTTTCAGCATATCCGAATACTCGGTACGGATAGAATTAAAAGCGTCCTCCTGTGCGGGGATGTTGATCGCTTTCTCTGCCTGTTCCCGCTGCGCCCCCTGATTGATGAAAGAGAGCTGTACGGAAACAGAAGCGTCGAAATAGTTGAGGAAATCGCACCAGTTTTCAAAAATGGCGGTCTTATCGTCCGCCTGTGCCAGCTGATAGTTAATGTCCTCAAAGGCGATACTCTTTGAATATTTCTTTTCCGTGACTTTGCAGATCCCGTCCGGGTACATCTGGATGTACGGGATGGTCTGCTGCGCGGTGTGGGCTTTCCCGTCGCTCTTTGCCTGCCGGATTACCCCTGCAATCTGCTTTTTCTCCGCGCGGGTCAGCTTCCGCGGCGGGTTAGCCTTTGCGGGGCTTTTCGCCGTGCGGTTTTTTGTCGTTTCCTTTTGCAATCGCTGCCACCTCCTTTTCCAGTTTTCGCTGCCGCTCTAAGGCGGCATATAAATTGTCAGTCCTGTATGGCCTTTCTTTTGGTGCAATCCATTTTGTTTCAATGATATGTTTCGCCACTACTTCAAGGGGCTGCCCGTGTTTTTCATACATGGCGATTAGAAAACAGGGCAGCATAACCAGAACCATCACCATAGAAGCAAGGCTTGTCCCAATAGAGCCTTTGAGCAGAAAAAACAGGGGAAGCCCAAGGATAAGTGCGGCTGCAAAACAAATGAGCTGCCGCTTTGTCAGGTTAAAAGCAACTTTCGTTTTGACTTTGGATAAGTCTTTGGGTACGGGTACATATGCCAAGCAAAAACCTCCTTTCTGCGGGGAGAAGCCCCGCGCTGTTTTTAGTGTGCATTAAAGATTGATTTTGCCAGTGCGCCGGATTTAAACAGGGAAAAGCAGAGAATTACGGTGTAGGCTGCAAGGGAAAAAATCGCACTGTGCAGATTGTCCGCGATAACCATGCTGTTTACCAGAACCGCATAAATGCCGACGCATATCATAATGAGGAATCCCTGAAAACCAATCGCAAACAGGGATTTTAAGTAGTTGTTCCCGATCTGTCCCCATTCCCGGTTCGTCATGGTCGCAAACGGGATAGGGGCTACCGAACAGTAAAGGTAAATTTCAATCATCCTGCCGTAGACGATCACGGTGATCAATACGGACATGATTTTCATGGACAGGCTCACAAGGCTTGTTTCCATAACAAGTAAGAGCAGTTCGGGGATTTCCATAGCGTCAAGCCCGCTCTGCATGGAACCAAGGGCGGCGGCAACGTCGATATTCGTGTTGCTGCCGATTACCCCTGCCGCGCCGGAGACAACATACTGCGCCACATCGAACACCGCCATTGTGATATTAAATGTGTTCGTCACAAGGTAGACCGCGACAAACGCCTTGAATATCCACTTGAAAAACATGAACGTGTCAATGTCGTGCAGATTGTTCTTTTCCGTTACCATGCTGATTAGCTCCACGCATAAAACGTAGGTAATAACAAGCCCCGCAATGGGTACGATCACATTTTCTGATAGCGTCCGTATCATGGAAAATATTCCCGCGTTCCATGCCTGCGAGGTCTTGCCTACCTCGGCGGCAATCGTGCCGACCTTTTCGTTTACATCCCCGAACATAGTTGACAGATTCCCGTTAATGGCTCCGATCAGGATTTCCTTTATCCATTCGTTAATCGCGTCAAGTATGCTCTGCATAGGCAGCTACCCGCGCTTAACCGAACAGGCCGGAAAGCAAAGGTACAAGGGTCGTGCCGATCAGGGCGACACCGCCGCCTGCCATGAGCTGTTTCATGCCCTGACTTTTCGCGCCGGGGTTGTCGTTCCCGTAGCCCTCCAAGAGATTGATTACGCCCCAGATACCAAGCCCCGCTCCAAGGGCGATTACAAGGGTCTGCAATACGGTGACTGCGCTGTTGAAAAATGCCATATAAAAAGTCCTCCCTGCCGCTTCCTGCGGCTGCCCCAAAAAGGGCATAAAAAACGGCGGCCAGTTTTGGTAACTGCCGCGGCCATAAGCCCGCCATGTATGGGCGGGTTCCCTGCGCTGCCTTTCGTGTCTGCGGCGCAGCGGTATTCAGTTGTAAAACGGTGTGCGGCGTCTGCCGCTTTTTATGCGCCGCCAGTAGGGGCACGCACCATGTAGCCAACGGTTATATTTTCTGCTCTAATTCTTCCTCCTTTCCCTGCCGTGCCCGGTGCTGCCCATACAAGGTTATGCACTCGGCAATCAGCCGTTTTTGCTCCGATTCCACAAAGTCAGAAAATGTACAGCGTATTTCTGCGGCAACTTCAAGCAGGGCAGTTACCGCCTGTTTCTGCTTTTTCTTCCTGATCCGCTTATTCATTCCCTGCCTCCTGCAAATCTGCGGCGTCGATTTCATAATAGTCAAATACCTCGTCGGGCTTGACGATGGCAGGCCGCCGCTTCATGTAACTCTCCACATGGAACGTATTTTTCTTGTCCGCGTCGGACAGGTATTTATAATTCGGGTGCTTTGTAATATCGTACTTGTCGGAAAAGAACGGGCGCACCCCGCGCAGCTGCAAGATACATTTCCCGCCGTCCATCACGGCGATCTCGTCCTCGCTCATAAGCTGTTTCCCTAATTTCTGGTAGTTCAGCCCGTGGGACAGCTCCCGTCCGCGCGTTTCCGATGTGTTGAAGCTGTCAATCGTTTCTTTCCCCAGAATTTCCGACATTTCCTTTAACGTCGATTTCTCCTTGCCCCCAAGGAACAGGGTCGTATCGCAGTTGCCGACAATCGTATCTGCATTATCCTTGTAGATTGCCTTTAGCTGTGACTGGCTCTGTAAAATAATCGAAGCCGATATTTCCCGGCTCCGGATGGTGGCGATCAGCTTTTCAAATTTCGGTATCTGCCCGATATTTGCAAACTCGTCCAGCAGGCAGCGCACATGGACGGGCAGCCGCCCGCCGTATTCATCATCCGCCTTGTCGCAGAGAAGATTGAAAAGCTGGGTGTAAAGGATGGACACGACAAAGTTAAACGTGTCGTCAGTGTCGGAGATAATAACAAAAAGGGCGGTCTTGCGGTCGCCCAGTGTGTCAAGCTCCATTTCGTCGGTTTCCATCAACTCCCTAAGTTCCCGGATGTCAAAGGGCGCTAACCTTGCGCCGCAGGAAATGAGGATGGAGCTTCGGGTCTTGCCCGCCGACAAGAGGAATTTCTTATACTGCCGGACAGCAAAGTGTTCCGGGTCTTTTTCTTCCAGCCGCTCAAACATCAGGTCAACGGGGGACTGGAAATCCGGGTCGTCCTCGCGGGCTTCACTGGCGTTTATCATTTCTAACAGCGTGGTGAAATTCTTTTCCTCGTCGGGGGCTTCATAGTGGATGTAACCGATCAGGGCACAGTAAAAAAGCCGTTCCGACTTGATCCAGAAATCCTCCCCGGACTTATCCCCGTCGCCTTTGGTGTTTGCAATAATGGTGTTGACAAGCTTCAAAATATCCTTTTCGCTCCGCAGATACGCAAAGGGGTTATATTTCATGGATTTTTTGAAATTGATCGTATTCAGCACTTTAATCCGGTATTTCCCCCGCAGCAGCAAAGAGCCTACTTCCTCGATCAGTGTTCCTTTCGGGTCTGTGACTACATAGGAGCTGTGCATTTGCATGAGCGACGGCTTGACAAAGAACCTTGTCTTGCCGCTGCCGGAACCGCCGATCACAAGGATGTTTTTATTCCTCGCATACTTCGGCTGCTTCGGTCGGCTGTTCATGGTAAGCCGTTCCGTCTGGGTCAGCGGGATATTGTTTTCAAATAAGGGGTCTATGTACGGCTTTATGTCCTCCGGTGTTCCCCAACGGGCGGAACCGTATTCCATGCCTTTCCGGTATTTCTTCGCGTTCTTGCCTTTCAGGTAGACTGCAATCCGAACAGTGGCTGCCCCGGCAACGCCGATCAGCAAATCCATAGGGTGCAGGCTCGGCAGCGCATTGGAAAAGGCGGCTGTAAATCCGTCCCCGATAGCTAAGAGCTTGCCGGACAGGTCAGCCCCCGGAGCGATACGGAACGCCTGGCCGACTTTATCAAAGAGATAGACAAAGAGCAGATACGGGGCGTTCAGGATCAGCAGCTTTTTTACTTCCGGCTTCACAGCGTCACCTCCCTGTCCTTGTTCTTCACCTTTTCCCTGCCCGTGTTCAGCTGCTTTGCCGCTTCCTTAAAAGCGGACAGCGCTTTGCGGATGGACGGCTTTTTCTCCTGTGACAGCTTCTTTGCGGAAAACTCCTGAAAAGCGGCGGTCAATACGTCTGCGTCGCGCCCTTTGAAAAACACAAGGTAGCGGGGCGGGCTTTCCGTTGCGTCTTTTTTGAGCGCAAAGTCAATCCCGTATTTTTTTGCTGTGCTTTCAAAAGCCTTGATATTGTTCTCGGTAATCTCGATATTGGAAACGCCCGTATTCTGTTTCATAAGCTGTTTTAATGTCTGCTTTCCGTGCGGGGTTTTGCTTTTCTGTTTTTTCATCTCTGCAAGCAGCTTTTTCATAGCCTTTTGAAGTGTCTGGGCAGTCAGTTTCCCGGTCTTGATATACAGGGCTATGGTTTTTTCATTGATTTCATCCTGCAATCCTTATCCTCCTTTCGTGTGATGGTGCCAGGGCGCAAAAAAGGGCAGCCGCTTTTGGCCTGCCCCGCGCCATAGTGATTAAATCCGTACCCGCAGCCCGTTCAGGTCGCGTGCCCGTACCCCTACAAGATACCATTCCTGCGCAGGGGTCATTTCTATCCGGGTCGGTTTCCATTTCCCACGCGCAAATACCTCAAAGCAATCACCGCAATGCAGCCCGCCGTAATACTCGGCAAGGTCAAAACGGATGTCATAGCGGTCTGCGGTTTCGTCAAAAATCAAAGCTCCTGTTTTCCGTGTCATGGTAAATCCTCCTTGTAATTTTGTTGTTTACAGGCTTTCGCCCGGATTGAAAGAATAATAGTCCTCGTCGCCGTACTGTGGCTTGCGGGGAGATAACGCGCCGCTTGCCATATCGTGGGAAACAAGGGACGTATAATAATTCCCTATTGTAGACGGGGCATTGAAAAGGGCAGCTTTCATGTACTGCTTGATGTTGCGGATTCTGGTCGTGTTCTCCCGCATACAGTCAAGGACAAAGCGGATATGCTCGCTGTCCAGCTTCATAAATTTTGCTTTTACAAGCTCCGCCGGATAGTCGTCCCCCGCGACGCGGATTGTCTTTCTGCGGGTGCAGACGGTTTCAAGTATGAGGTCAACAAGCTCGTCAAGCCTGTCCCGGTCAATCTGCCTGTCCTGTACCAGAACGTCATAGCTGATATTGTCCCTGATGATCTCCGCATAAATATCAAATGCGCTCGGTGAGGTCGTTTCCGTTCCTTTCCGTTCCGGCGGCGCAGCAGCTTCCCCGGCATAAGGAGAGGGGACAACAGAAAGGATAGGAAAGGAATCTGTATTTGATTTTTCTTTATTTGGTAAATCTGTCTTTTGTATATCTTTATTTAATTGCATTGGATTTTCCAACGTAGGGTTTTCCAATGTTGGATTATCCAGTGTTGGATTTTCCAATACAGGTAAATCCGGTACAGGCGGAAGCTGCGGCTGCTCATAAATCACATAAGCGGCTCCGCGCAGGCGTCCTTTTTCATCCCGTTCTCTTGAACGGACGATATATCCGGCGCGTTCCAATTCCTTAACGGCTTCCCGGATGGCGTCGATTTTCTCCCGGTTAATGTGGGACAGTCCGGCAAGGGTATAGTCCCAGTTTTCCGGCAGCGACAGCATTTGCGACAACAGCCCCTTTGCCTTTAGGGACAGCTCCTTGTCTCGTAAATGGTGGTTGCTCATTACGGTATAGCCCTTGTTGCGCTCCACTCTGAAAACTGCCATAGCTTCATCACTCCTTTGCTTCGTGTATGTTACGCAGTAGAACCGCATTTTCGGGGGAAAAGGTATAAATCCCTTTCCTTTTAAAAAACGCGCCCGCAATGCCTTGAAAATCAACGGTTTTTCTGCCCCTACTGCGTAACAAAGGGCATGAAAAAAGCGGCGTTCCTGTTCTCCCGGCGTGGGAGTGAGAAACGCCGCCTGTGCGGTGCTTATTTATGTGTTAAGATTGTTTTGAGAGTGCTTGTCCTATCATTTTTGACTGAAAGTTGTTCTTACATGATTGCAGCAGAGCAGAAAGCGCGCACAACCTACGACAACCTGATCCGCATCATTCAGGATCCGGAGGTTCTCGATCCCTTACGTTTCCTGCGGGCGCGCGAGGTTGTGCACTTCCAGCGCTTTGGTGAAGCAAAACGGGAAGATAGAAGTAAAAGTTCTTAGAGTCCTGAGATTTCCTCCCAGGATTCCTTGTCAAACTCCCGCTGTTTGAAATAGTATTTCCGGTCGGCCTCCGTGATCTCTCGGATAATCCGGCAGGGATTTCCGGCGGCGATCATATTGTCGGGAATATCCTTTCCGACGACGCTGCCCGCGCCGATCACCACGTTATCGCCGATCGTTACGCCGGGTAGGATGATCGCCCCGCCGCCGATCCAGACATTGTCGCCGATGGTGACGGGAATGCCGTATTCGTAGCCGGAATTGCGGCTGTCCGGGTGAAGCGGATGTCCCGCTGTATAGATAGAGACATTTGGCGCGATCTGGGCATTTTTGCCGATTGTGACCCTGCCCACGTCCAGAATCGTCAGGTTGTAATTGGCGAACAGATTCTCGCCCACCTCAATATTCCAGCCATAGTCGCAGTGAAACGGCGGCTCGATCCAGAGATCTTCGCCGGTTTTCCCGAACAGATCCTTCAGCAGCGCCGGAATGCGGTCGCGTTCAGACGGCGGTAGCATGTTGAACTCGTAGATTTTCTCTTTGCACTGTTCGCGCTCCTCCTCCAGATCATCCAGCCAGGCCTTGTAGGGCAGTCCCGCCAACATTCGTTCCTTCTGATTCATACTTATTCTCCTTCATATATTGTGATTTGACGAAAAAGCTCATGGCCTTTTGTCAAGTAAATTAATGATTAGGTTAATAAAATATTATAAGAGAAAACTTTCGCATTTCCAATAGCTTTTCCAATAAAAGTTTCAGACGGACATCATTTTCAGTAATTGCATCCCTCGCCGATATCGCGTACAATAGGTTCCGTAGAGGAAAAAGACGGGGGTGTACAGGATGAATCTGCTATATAAAAGAGCCACGATAGAAGACCTTGATCTGCTGGCCGAAACCCGGATCCGGGTATTGCGGGCAGCAAACCGGCTGTCTGATGATGTCGATATGAGCGAGGTGGAAAGGGAATCTTACCATTATTATCAGGAAGCGCTGCAGGACGGCTCCCATATTGCTTATCTGGTCTTCGATGAAAAACGTTTCGTCGGAGCGGGTGGCGTGAGCTTCTTTCGGGTCATGCCGACGTATCACAATCCGAGCGGGAAGAAGGCTTACATCATGAATATGTACACGGATCCCGCGTATCGCAGAAGAGGCATCGCTCTGCACACATTGGATCTGCTGGTTCGAGATGCCGGAGAACAGGGAATCACGGCGATCTCTCTGGAAGCGACACAGATGGGCCGACCCCTGTATGAGAAATATGGTTTTGTAAAAATGGAGGATGAGATGGAACTGCCAATGTCATGATTTGTTGCAGAAGGAGAATCCTGTACATGCCGTATCTCATAAGATATAACCGATTCCCGAAAAGGAAGGTATCTTATGACAGACAGGCCATTTTATGAGAGTGAGAGGGCGGCGATTTCCGAGCAGAACATGCAGCTCGAGGTGATTGAACGCCGCCCCGGATATACAGAAGAGGAAAGAGAAACCGTAAAGGCTGACATCGGAAGGCAGCTCTTTACGGTTTTTGCAGACAAACGGGATCAGCCTTTAAATAAATAGTTCATTTTCTTTTCTTACAGAACAGACCTTCTTCATCGCCAGCGCCGCAGCTGAAACCATCGCTGTATTCAATTTGCGGGCAGACTGTGGGCATTGAACCACGCATCTCATACAGGAAATGCACTTTTTGCTGTCCGCGGTTCTGATGTTGTCCCTGCTGATGGCCTGTGCCGGACATTTTTCGGCGCAAAGACCGCAGCTAACACATTGATTATTTGCTTTTGGCACTAGTCCCATGTTGCCTCCCTTTTTATAGGGACGATTGCCGGGTATCTGCAGTGCGGGTATGTCAGCGCCGCAGTCTTTTGATTTTTCCAGAATTTTTCCGGCAAAGCTGCGCAATTCCTCCTGGTCCTGCTGATCCGGCCGGCCAGCGGCATACTGATGCATGATGGAATGCTCTGCGACTGCGGAGATGGCGGCAATGACCTTAAAATTGCTTTGCTCCGCAAGATCGCCCAGTTCAAGCAGGGTATCTTCATACGCGCGGTTTCCATAGACGCAGACGACAACGCAACGGGCTCCATTGCCGTTAATTTTTGCAAGCCGTTCAGCCGCGAGAGCGGGCACGCGTCCGCCAAAAGAAGGAGCCGCGATAACAGCGAGATCGTCCTGAGCAAAATGAGGGGCGGTATCATCGGTTCGGGGATCGCTCAGGTCGATCTTATCAACGGGATATCTCCATTCCGCTGTAAGAATATCTGCGACCTTTTGGGTTCCTCCGGTTGGGCTGAAAACAATCTGCTTTACTTTCATGTTTGTTCCTCCTGTAATTTTTGTATTTCTATGCGTTAAATGCGTACCTGTCCAGGCGCTCCATGGCTTCCTGCACCCTTGTAAGCGGAAGTGCCAGGTTCATGCGGATATGGCAGGGACCATAGAAATCTCGCCCATCCTGCCAGACGACGCCGACGTCGAAGCCGGAGCGCTGCAGCTGGTCGATCGTTTTGCCATGTTCCTTGCACCACTTACTGCAGTCCAGAAACAGCATATAGGTGCCTTCGGGTTTGGAGAGCTCCACGCCCCTGAAATGCGTCTGGATGTAATCGTAAGCATAATTCACATTGCCGCTGAGAGTCTCGCAAAGCTCATCGACCCATTGCCTGCCATCCTGACAGTACGCGCCGATCAGCGCATACATGGACAGCACGTTCATATTATTGTAATGCGACAGCGAGGATTCCTTATTAACCCGGTCGCGCAGCGTCTTATTGTAAATAATATGATAGGAGCCTACCAGCCCGGCAAGATTAAAGGTCTTGGACGGAGCATACAGGGCGATGGTATTCTGTCTGGCCCAGTCGCTGATGCTCTGTGATGGTGTGTGTTTATGACCGTTCAGGATGATATCCGACCAGATTTCGTCCGAAACCACTTTTACATCATATTTTTCAAACAAGGCAAAGGCTTTCTCCAGTTCCCATTTTTCCCATACGCGCCCGCATGGATTGTGCGGCGAGCAGAATACGGTCGCGTGAATGTTATTCTCCACAATTTTTCTTTCCATGTCCTCATAGTCCATGCGCCAGATGCCGTTCTCATCCGGTGTCAACGGCGAGAGAACCATGTGATAGCCATTGTTTGTAAGACTGTTGATGAAGCCGACATAGGTGGGAGAGTGAAGCAGGACATTGTCTCCCCGGGAGCAGAGGACATTCAGCGCGCTGATCACCCCGCCGAGCACGCCGTTTTCATATCCCAGATGCTCCTCATTAAGCCCGTTTATGTCGTTCCGCGTCTCCTGCCATCGGATAATCGCCTGCAGATATTCCTGCCTTGGACGAAAGTACCCAAAGTGTGCCTTCTGAATCCTGCCCGCCATGGCTTTCTGAATTCCCGGAAATACAGGAAAATTCATATCCGCCACCCACATAGGAATCGCATCAAAGCCCTCTTTCGGGCCGGGGACAGGACTCCCGGCAATACCGATTGCATCCACCGCAATTGCGTCCTTGCCGCGGCGATTCATAATAGAAGTAAAATCGTATTTCATCTTTTTCCTCCGGTCAGTTCATCCGTTTAGCCTGTAGATGTTCCTGCGCTAAAGTTACTTGCATTTTAGATGCTAACATATTATTATAAATTTTGTCATAATGCAAGAAGCATTCTTGCTTTTACAAAATTAATCGCGTATGATGGATGTCAGAAAGCAGTAATCGGAGGTTTTGAATGTATTATTCTGATGATATTGAGCCGCGTATTCGTTTAATCAGTGAAATCCTGGAATTGAAATCTGCCTCGACCAGGAAATTTACGCAGTACATGAATGCGAGCCGCGGTTATAATACAGAAGATTTTATCTATATGCGGGAAGCCCATTTTATGCTTGCTGTGAAGCCTGACGATGGGGCGACCATGTCCGAGATCGCGGAGGCGCTGGCGGTGTCCCATGGGGCCGTGTCTCAGATTGCCGCCCGTCTTGAAAAAAAAGGATATATAACACGTTCAAAAAATCCATCCAATCGTCGGGAAATTATCGTCACACTCACAGATAAAGGAAAAGCATTCTACTGGGATCATCTGAAGTATGACCGCAATGAATACGCAAAGCTGGATCAGGATTATCTGTCACAGTTTACAGACGAAGAGCTCGGGATGATCCGTGATTATGAATCATTGATGTGCAAATGGTTTGCGGGCGAGTCCTTCCGTTCTCAAAACCGTGAAGAACAGACAGGAAAGTTGTCTTAGATAAGAGGATGGATTTTCGCTTGACAGAGCAGTGTATTTTTTGCTAATATTTTAGCATCTAAAATGTTTGCGCGGTTTTAACTATGAAAGTATTGAGAACGGGAGAGGAGGATACACATTGGCAGTCTATTCCATTTATTTCAGCCCCACTGGTGGGACGGAAAAGGTGATGAAGCTTCTGGCTTCCGCATGGGAGTCGGTGATGATAATCGATCTGAGCGTGCCGGAAGCGGACTACGGAGACTATAATTTTTCTGAGAAGGATGTATGTCTTATCGGCATCCCGGTATTTGAGGGGCGTGTCCCGAAGATTGTGCTGGAGAGAATCTCACATATGAAGGCGAACAACACGCCTGCGGTACTTGTGGCTGTATATGGAAACCGTGATTTTAATGACGCGCTTCTGGAATTGAAGAACGAGCTCATGCCGATGGGGTTCCGCCCGGTGGCAGCAGTCAGCGCGGTGGCTCATCATTCTTCGCTTCCCATGTACGCAGAGGGAAGACCTGATCAGCAGGATGCGGAGGAATTAAAAAGCTTTTCGGCGCAGCTGAAAGAGATTGTGGAGGCAGGAAAGTCGGAGCCGGTAGAAGTGCCGGGTAACGAACCCTATATTGAGATTTCCATGCCTCCCAATTATCCTTTGTTTGACAGAGAAAAATGCATCGACTGCAAGGCGTGCGCGGAAAAATGTCCGGTACAAGCCATAGACCGGGATACGCTTGAGCTGAATCAGGATCGCTGCGCCCGTTGCGTTCGCTGCGTCTATGTATGCCCTGCTGGTGCGCGTTATTTAGACCCGGCACGCCAGCAGGCGGCTGCGCAGCGTCTGGCAAAATTGTTTGAGGGGCGCAAACCGAATGTTCTTTACCAGTGATATCTGCCTGCGGATTCAAAAATCCGCAGGTTTTTTGGTAAAATAGGAAAAAACCGATATTTTTTGGTTGACAAACACAATATGGTTCCTTATTATTGTTTTAGGTGCTAAAAAAACGCACCTTTTGTTCGGACAAACATTTTAGATACTAAAACAAAAAGCCTGAATCAGAAGGCGGAGAAAGGGAGTGAATTTGTGCAGTTTAACTTTGATCAGTCTGTGGACCGCAGAGGAACCTATTCCCTGAAGTATGACGACAGGAAGTATTTCTGGAGGCTTGTTCCGGATTTGCGGCTTGACGAGGACAGTATCCGTCTGCTGATCGCGGATATGGATTTCCAGTGCGCTCCGGCTATCACACGTGCGCTTCACCGCGTGGCGGATTTCGGCACCTTCGGCTACACCACGGACGAAGCCTCCGATGAATATCGCGAGGCCATTATCTCATGGTATCAGCGCAGGTTCGGTGTGGAGCTGAAGAGGGAGTGGATTGTGCACTGCAGCGGTGCGCTGGACGGAATCGGGCAGTCGATCCGGGCGTTTTCTTCCCCGGGAGACGGGATCATCCTGTGCCGCCCGGTTTACAGCAATTTTACATCGACGATTCAGAGGCTGGGACGGCGGGTTGTGAACTGTCAGATGCTGCAGCCATCTCCCGGTGATTACCGGATGGACTGGGAGAAATTTGAGCGGATCTGCGCCGATCCGGAAAACAGGGTATATGTGCTCTGCTCGCCGGAAAACCCTGTGGGACGGGTCTGGACGAAAGAGGAGCTGGCGCGCATGACGAAGATCTGCCGTGAAAATCATGTTGTTCTCGCTTCGGATGAAATTCACTCGGATCTGGTTCGCTCCTGGGTGAAGCACATCCCTGTGATTGACGCATGTGCCGATCGCAGCAATCTCGTGATGGTTTCCGGCGTCAATAAATCTTTTAATCTGATGGGACTGCAGTGCGCTTACACGGTAATCCCGGATGATGAGCTTCGGGCGCGTTTCTGCGCCGATTATGCGACGGAGATGCCGTCACCCTTTTCGATTGCAGCTATGACGGCTGCATACAATGAGAGCGAGGACTGGCTGGACGCTCTGAACGTTTATCTTGACGAAAGCGTGAGGGAAACGGTCGATTATCTGAAAGAAAAGCTGCCAAAGGCGTCGGCCTATGTTCCGGAGGGAACTTATATTCTGTGGGTTGATTTCTCCGGCTATGGTTACCCGGCGGATACGCTGCAGTATATCGTCAATCACCTTGCAAATGTCGCGATTCAGGGCGGACTTTCTCACGATCCGGAGCAGGGAGAGCATTATCTCCGCCTTTGCCTCACCAGTCCGAAGGCAGTCATCCGCGAAGCCATTGATCGTATCGCGAAAGCGATCGAAGAATATGAACTAACAACAAGATGAGAGAATAGGAGGAACTCATGGATACAATTGCAACGGTAAATGGAACAGTATGGGTGTTTGCAATTCTGCTGATTTTCAACGTCGTCGTTCAGGCTCTGCTTTTCCTGCGCCTGGCATTGAATTTCAATAAGAAACATAAAGTGGTCACACAGGAGGAAATAGGACAGGCTGCCCGGACAGGTGCGCTGGCGGCGGTAGGTCCTTCGATTTCCGTGCTGTCAGTGTTACTGTCTCTGATTGTTCTGATCGGCTCGGGAGCTGCGTTTATGCGCTGCGGGGTGATCGGCGCACCGGTCTTTGAACTGATGATAGCAAGTCTGTGCTCCAGTACGATGGGGGTCGAATTTGGAACGGAAGCATTTACACCGGCCGTTTTCGTGCTCTGCCTTTTTGGAATGACGCTTGCTTCTGCACCTTATATGCTTAATACGATTATTACTCTGAAACCTTTGGATAACGCGACGGAAAAAAGCAAGAAGAGCGGCGGGCGCAGCTTTGTCCCCTACATGTCGAAGGCCGCGATGATGGCAATTCTGGGGTATATGATGATGTCATATGTGAATACGCCGATAAAGTGGGCTGCGGCTGTCACATCAGCGCTTGTCTGCTTTTTGATTATACAGCTTGGTAAAAAAGTAAAGGGACTTGCCAGCTTTGGCATGGCGATTGCCATGATTGCAGCGATGGTTGTTGGTCAGCTTATTACGGTGTTGATGTAAAGGAGAAGAAGAATGAGTGAAATGAATACGACAAACACAGAAAGCAGAGAAGCCGAAGCGCAGGAGGCTTACACGGCGGAATTTGTGCCGAATGTACACAGGATCGGACGGATCACCATGGTGGTGGCTCTGTTTTTCTCTTTCCTTCCGACGGCTTATTTTCTGATCGTGAAGGGATATACGGCGCCTCTTACGGATTATATCAATATAATCGTTGCGATCTGTGTTTTCTGTTTTGGAGTCTGGGTGACGGAGCCGCTGGCCTACTGGCCGGTTCTGGGAAGCGCCGGAACCTATATGGGTTATCTTTCCGGCAATGTGAGTGGCATGCGCTTTCCGGTGGCACTGAATCTGCAGTCCGCCATGAAGGCGGATATCAACACCCCGCGCGGACAGATTGTGACCATCGTGGGAATTGTGGCGTCGATCTTTACAAATCTTGTGATTCTGCTTCTCCTTGTGATTGGAGGGGACTGGCTCGTCACAGTGATGCCGGCTGTTGTGCTTGCTTCATTCACCTTTGTCATGGCCGGTCTGGTCGGATCGATGTTTATGATGCGCTGGGCGGGCGGCAAGAATGGTCTGGTGAAGGAATTCCTGAGCAGCCTTCCCTATATTGTGATCGCGATTGTGATTGAGGTCATTGCTGATTATGTTACCTTTATATCCACGTGGTCCGTTGCGATTATTGTGGGGCTGAGCGTATTATATGCATATGGGCTTTACAGGCGTGACAGCAGGAATGAGGAAAGCGCGGAAACGCATTGAGGGCCTGACCGATGAAGACAATGTTTATCGATATGCACTGTGATTCTCTGTCCATGCTGCTCCTGCGGGACAGGGAAAAAGCGGACCTCTACGACTCCGGGGTCATAGCGGTAGATTTTAAGAGAATGGAAACGGCGGGGCAGCTGGCACAGTTTTTTGCGGTATTTCTTCCGCCAAAGAGAATGTATGGCGCACTGGGTCTGGAAGCCATGGAGGATGAGGTGTACATTCAGACGCTGCGGACATATCTTCAGGATAACCTGGTAAGGCATCCGGAGATGATTGCCCTGGCTGTAAATGCTGACGAGTTAAGACAAAATAAAAAGGCCGGGAAAATGTCTGCGATTCTGAGTATGGAGGATGGCCGCGCGGTAAACGGCAGCATGGAAAAGCTGAAGGAATTTTACGATCAGGGCTTCCGCGCCCTGTCGCTGACCTGGAATGACCCGAACTGCTTCGGCGCGCCGAATTCTGACGACAGGGAGATCATGACCAGCGGTCTTACAGACTTTGGAAAAGAGGCTGTCAGCTACATGCAGGATCTGGGAATGCTGGTGGACGTATCCCATCTGTCCGACGGGGGCTTCTATGATGTTGCGGATATCTGCAGAAAACCCTTCGTCGCAACGCATTCCAATGCGCGTGCCTTAAGTCCGCACCGCAGGAACCTGACGGACGAGATGATCCGGACCCTGGGAAAAGCGGGCGGAGTGGCCGGAATCAACTTTGGACCGGAGTTCCTGAACAAAGACATCAGCTGCAAGGACAGCACGGCGGCTCTGATGGCCCGCCATGCGCGCCATATGGCGAATGTCGGCGGCATCGACTGTGTGGGAATCAGCTCGGATCTGGATGGAATCAGCGGGAATCTTCAGATTTCCGACTGCTCTCAAATGTCATTGCTGGAGGACGCGCTGTCCAAAGAGGGTTTCAGTGGCGGGGAGATCGAGAAGATATTCTATAAGAATGTACTCCGTGTGATGGAAGAAGCTATGAACTAGGCGAAAAAAGAAGCGCCGGGCTCCCAACAGGGCGTCCGGTGCTTCTTTCTGTGCGAAAAAAGCATAAAATATAACATTTCATGTGAAAAGAGCAGGATATTTATGATGGAAAGCGCCACATATTATGACGCCCTTTACGCCCGTCAGTCCGTGGAGCGGGCGGACAGCATTTCGATCGAGAGCCAGCTGGAATATTGCCGTTTTGAGACCCACGGCGGCCCGTATCAGGAGTATATAGACCGAGGCTACAGTGGCAAAAATACGAACCGCCCGGCCTTTGAGGAGATGCTGGAGGATATCCGGCAGGGGAAGATCACGCGGGTGATCGTTTACAAGCTGGATCGGATCAGCCGTTCCATTCTGGATTTCGCCAATATGATGGACGTGTTTCAAAAATACTCCGTGGAGTTTGTCTCCTCCACGGAGCATTTTGATACCTCCACGCCGATTGGCCGGGCAATGCTCAACATCTGCATCGTCTTTGCGCAGCTGGAGCGGGAGACGATACAGAAGCGTGTGACTGACGCCTACTATGCGCGCTGCAGACGCGGCTTCTATATGGGCGGGCGGATTCCCTACGGTTTTGCGAAGACAGATACGGTGATCGATGGCGTCCGGACCTCCATGTATGTCCCGGTTCCGGAGGAGGCACAGCAGATACGCCGGATGTATGAACTGTATGCGAACCCGGAAAATTCGCTGGGAGATATTATCGCTGATTTTAACGAGCGGGGGTTCCGCCATCTACGCGGCGGCGTCTGGACGACGGCGAGGCTGAGCGAGATGCTGCGCAATCCGGTCTATGTGCGTGCGGATGTGGCTGTCTATGATTTTTTCCGGGAGCAGGGGGCGAATATTGTCAATTCGATTTCCGATTTTACCGGTTACAATGCCTGCTATCTTTATCAGGGAACCGTATCGACCTCGCGTCGTCAGGGCGACCTGCACGACAAGGAGATCGTGCTCGCGCCCCATGAAGGGATTGTTTCCTCGCATGTATGGCTGAAATGCAGGCGACGCTGCCTTCAGAATCGCCGCTCCACCAGAACGTGCAGGGCGAAGAATTCCTGGCTCTCCGGAAAGGTCAAATGCGGCAGATGTGGCCACAGTCTGACGATCGCGAAGGCGAATACCAGATGGGGGCGCTATTTTGTCTGCAGTGGGGCGCTTGCTACGAAAAAGATGAAATGTCAGGGAACGGGCTGTACGATCTATGCGGATATGCTGGAAGATTATATGCGGCATGCAATAGGGGCACGACTGGCAGAATTTCCGCTATTATCAAAACCGGAGACAAGTCGTGTCAATCCCTTGATCAATGAGAAGCGAATCCGGCTGGCCGGGATCGAGAAGGAGATCGAAGAGCTGCTCTTAAAAACAACCGATGCGAATGCCGTCTTACTGCGCTATATTGGGGAACGTGTGGAGGCGCTGGACGAGGAGAAGAGAAGGCTTATGGAGGAGATGCGGGCGCTGGCTGCTGCGCCGGATGAGCACGTTTTGAAGTCTTTGATCGATCCTGCTGCAGAATGGGAGACATGCGGTTTTGGGCAGAGGCAGGCGGTTGCGGACATTTTGGTCAGCATGATCACGATCGCGGAGGGAAAGATGACAATTATGTGGAATATCTAGTGAAACCCCGTCCGACGACGATGACAGGATATAGCTGCGGTAAAGCACGGAGCTTTAGAATTGCGATACTTGCATCCTTCCGCTTCGGTGAAGCCCTGCGTATTGTGCAGGATCATCTGGACTCCAACAATTTCTATATCATGAATCCGGAATTTGACACGGGCGTGCAGGGAAAGTGTGCGTTATAAAAAGATCATCAGCTGCCGCGTGTTTCTAAGGGATAATATGAGGTTGAGCTTAGACACCGGCAATACCGCGGCAAAGCGGCACTCCTCCCGGAACTGATGACCAATTAAATTTTACCTGATTTTTACAGGAATAGCAATGCAGATTTTACATCCCGTTCTTATACTGGACTTAGCAGATGAGAAAGGGGTGACTGTGATGGTGAAGCTGTTGAATACATGGAAGAAAACGGCAATGGAGCATCCGCGGCTCTGTATGCTTGCCTCCTGGATAGTGATGTGGGTGGCAGGGACGCTCCTGAAGATACCGACTGTGGTGACCGCGCTGATCATTCTCACAGTCGGTTATCCCGGCCAGTTCATCTGGATGATGCGCGTGAGCCGTTTATCCGAGAACTGAAAATATAGAAAATGGCCGCCCGGCAGATTTTTTACAGCTGCCGGGCGGCCGTTTTTAGTTGACAAAGTGCCGGGTCTTCCTGTACCTTTGAATATGATCGGTCTAGTATGTTTTTTGGCTGACCGGGTGGAAAGGTATGAGGAAATGATAAAATCAGTGATATTTGATCTGGATGACACGCTGTACAGCTATCAGGATGCGCATGCGATAGCGCTTGCGGAGCTTTCCGTCTATGCAGAAAAGGAACTGGATATCCCGAAAGAAGAATTCACCGAGCTGTATCAGAGTCGTCTGGAAGCGGCGCAGGAGCTTATGGGTAATGTGGCGGCAACGCACAATCGCCTGCTCCGCGCTCAGATGATACTGGAGGACAGGGGGCTGCCGCTGTATCCGCACGCGCTTCGGATGTGCGATCTGTACTGGGAGACCTTTCTTAAGGACCTGCGGCCTTTTGACAGTGTGCGGGAAATCTTTGCAGCGCTGCGGGAGCGCGGTATTCGGGTCGGCATCGGGACAAATATGACGGCGTATATGCAGTTTCAGAAGCTGGAGCGAATGAAGCTGCTGCCTCTTGTGGATTTTCTGGTTTCCAGCGAGGAGGCTTCGGCAGAGAAGCCTGCGCCGCGGTTCTTCGCCAGATGCATACAGAAAGCGCACTGCAGGGCGGAAGAGTGCCTGTTTGTGGGGGACAGTCTGGAAATGGATATCCGCGGAGCCCGGGAGGCCGGGCTGCATCCGGTCTGGTATTGCCCGGAAAGTGCGGCATCGGAGGAGGGTGTTATACAGATTACGGACTATTCGCAGTTCCTGACCCTGTTGTGACGGAATACAGGCGCCGCTAATTTCCTCTTGCTTTTTCATAAAGCCTGCGCTATAATTTAAACGTTGTCGGGGTGTGGCTCAGTTTGGCTAGAGCACACGGCTGGGGGCCGTGGGGTCGCAGGTTCGAATCCTGTCACCCCGATTTTTATTATTTATATATTTCCATTTTTTGGAGTTTCTTTTAAATAATCACATTGATGATTCTGGTGGAAA
>JAJQBC010000082.1 GCA_021203465.1 Lachnospiraceae bacterium
AAATTGATTTTTTGTATAATTAGACGCAATAGCGAATACATGTATACAAAGATACGAAGATGAGAATGGATGTGAGTGATATGAGTAATGTGCCCATGATGGAATTGAGTCCCGAGTTGGATGAACAGTTTGACCGGCTGGTGACCGAATGTATGGCTTCCGGCGTGATCGACCAGGAGTTGTACACGGAATATGATGTGAAACGCGGGCTTCGAGAGGCGAGCGGCGTCGGCGTTCTGACCGGATTAACGGAAATTTCTGATGTCCTCGCGACGAGGAGTGTGAACGGAAAACGGATGCCGATGGACGGCGAGCTTTATTTTCAGGGCTATAATGTAAAGTCTCTGATAGAGGGTTTTGAGGACCGGCGCTATGGTTTTGAGGAGACGACCTATCTGCTGCTGTTCGGGCGTCTGCCAAATAAAGAACAGCTCGTGAGTTTCGTGAAGATTGTCAAGAGCCTGCAGGAACTGTCGGGCGCCTTTGTCCGAGACGTGATCATGAAGGCGACGAGTCCGAATGTAATGAATTCCCTGCAGCGTTGCATCCTGACGCTCTACAGCTACGATGAGGATCCGGATGAGGTCTCGCCGGCGAACGTGCTGCGTCAGTCGCTGCAGCTGATTGCGAAAATGCCGCTGATCGCGGTTTACGCTTACAATGCCTACCGCCATTTCCAGAATGATGATACGCTTGTCATTCGAAAGCCGGATCCGGCGCTGTCAATTGCGGAAAATATTCTGCAGATGCTGCGCCCGGATGGAAAGTTTACCGCGCTGGAAGCGAAGGTGCTGGATGTCGCGCTGGTGCTGCATGCGGAGCACGGCGGCGGTAACAACTCCACCTTCACAAACCATGTGGTCACTTCGAGCGGCACGGACACCTACTCTGCGACGGCGGCCTCGATCGCTTCCCTGAAGGGACCGCGGCACGGCGGCGCGAACCTGAAGGTACAGCAGATGTTCGAGGATATTCGGCGGTGTTGCCCGGATTACGAGGATGAGGCGGCGCTGCGCACCTATCTGGAAGGGCTGCTGGACAAAAAAGAATTCGATCAGGCGGGACTGATCTACGGCATGGGACACGCGGTCTACTCGCTCTCCGACCCGCGGGAGGTGATCCTGAAGGAATACGCGCGCAGGCTTTCCGAGGCGAAGGGGTTTTCGCGGGAATTCCAGCTTTACGATCGGGTAGAGCGGCTCGCGAAGGAGACGATCGCCCGCAAGCGCCACCTGTTCAAGCCGATCTGCGCCAATGTGGACTTTTACAGCGGCTTTGTCTACTCGATGCTGGGGATTCTGGAGGAACTCTACACGCCGATTTTCGCGATTTCCCGTATCTCCGGTTGGAGCGCGCACAGGCTGGAGGAGGTTGTGAATGATGGCAAGATCATCCGCCCCGCCTATAAGTATGTCGGGCATCACAGGGACTACTGCGCGCTTGATGAGCGCGTGGGGTAGGGCGCAAACTTCCTTGCACTCAGGTTCTGATTATGCTATGATGCTTAAGAAGAGTTTGTAATGATTCAGGACAGTTACGAGCGTTTTAGTCAGAAGCCTATGGGACAGGAGAGGGAAATTGGACAGAATAGCGGTTTTAATTCCATGCTATAATGAAGAAAAGACGGTACAGAAGGTCGTGAAGGATTTCCGGGAGGTGCTCCCGGAGGCGACGATCTATGTGTATGACAATAATTCGTCCGACCGAACGGCGGAACTCGCGGCGGCCGCGGGTGCGGTCGTGCGCCACGAGTACCAGCAGGGCAAGGGAAATGTGATCCGCAGGATGTTCCGCGAGATTGACGCGCAGGTCTACATCGTGACGGACGGCGATGATACCTACCCGGCGGAGTATGCCCGTCAGATGGTGAACGAGGTTCTGGAACATCAGGCTGACATGGTGGTGGGGGACAGGTTGTCGTCCACCTATTTTACAGAGAATAAGAGACCCTTTCATAATTTTGGCAATTCGTTGGTTCGCGGGACGATCAACCGGCTCTTCCACACGGAGATCAAGGATATCATGACCGGCTATCGTGCGTTCAGCTACCAGTTTGTGAAGACCTTCCCGGTGCTCTCGAAGGGCTTTGAGATTGAGACGGAGATGACGATCCACGCGGCAGACAAGAATATGCAGGTGGACAATGTAGTCATCGAGTACCGTGACCGTCCGGAGGGCAGTGAGTCGAAGTTGAATACTTACTCTGACGGTGCCAAGGTGCTTATGAGCATTGCAAAGCTCTATCGCAACTATAAACCGATGAATTTCTTCGGGATACTTGCGCTGGCTCTGGCAGTTCTCAGCGTGGCGTTCTTTATTCCGGTTCTGGTAGAATATGTGGAGACCGGCCTGGTCCCGAAGTTCCCGACCCTGATCGTCTGCGGCTTTTCGCTGATGGCGGCGATCCAGTCCGTGTTTGCGGGGATGATTCTCGCATCAGGGGCGCAGCGGAGTCGGCAGGAGTTTGAGATGAACCTGATCCGGACGGACATCCACTACAAGGAGCTCTTGAAAAATGAGGATTAGATTTCCGAGCGCACTGCGAAATCTTCGAATCTGGATCTGCACACTGACAGGCGGCATACTATTTGCCGCCTTTGATCGTTGCGGTTATTTATTGAAGCGTTACGGTACGATCTGGGCGGTCTCAGAGAATCCGTGGCATCGGACGGTCTTTCACCGAATACTCTGTCGCTTGCCTGCCTATGTGCTCGCGGTACTGTTGCTTCTGCTGGCTGTGGAGGCGCTGCGGATGCGTTATCAGCAGCGAAAGAGCGTCTGCAGCCTGCGCTGGACACCGTTTACGCGCTGGAAGTACTGGTTTCCGGCGGTGTGGGCGATCTATTTTGTGAGCTTTCTCCCCGCCTTTCTCGGGGGCTTTCCCGGTATTTTTGCAGCGGACGCGCCGAATCAGGTCGGCTGGACCTTTTCCGGTTGGCTGACCGCTCATCACCCCCTGCTTCACACAGGGATTCTTTGCCTGATCTTCTCCGCGACCCGGGCGCTTGGCCTCTCCGACAATATCGCAGCGGCCATTTACACGCTGCTGCAGATGGCAGCGCTTTCCGGCATTTTTGCCTGCCTGTCCCGCTTCCTCAAAAAAGAGAAAGCGCCGGGCTGGCTGCGCGTCGGGACAGCGATCTATCTCTGCCTCTTTCCTTTCCATGGCATGATGGCGGTCTATACGACGAAGGATACGATTTTTGCGGGCATTTTTGTGCTGTGTGTGATGCAGGTCTATCGGATGTGCACGAGGCCGGAAGTATATTTTGGCAGCCGTCAGAACCTCGTTCGCGGCACAGCCTGCTTTGTGCTGCTCTTTCTCTTCCGCAACAACGGACTGCACACTTTGCTGCTCTGCGCGCCGTTTCTCCTTATTTATCTTCGAAAATACTGGAAAAGGCTTGCGCTCATGTTCGCCTGCGTGCTACTCTGCAGCGCGTTTTACAACGGCCCGCTGCTCACGGTACTGGGAGCGGAAGCCGGCAATGCGCGCGAAGCCTATAGTGTGATCATGCAGACGCTGGGGCGCACCTATGTTGCGGGCGGTGATATCAGCGAGGAGGAGATGGACGTGATCCGTCCGGTTATGAGCGAGGAGACGCTTGCCCTCTACGCGGAGGACATTTCCGACCCGATCAAGAATTATTTCGATACGGAGGCTTTTTCAGAAAATAAATGGGAATTCTTGAAGACCTGGGTCTCGGTCGGCCTGAAGAACAAGAAGATCTATATCGACGCTTTCCTAAACACGACGGACGCGCTCTGGTATCCGGGCACGGACGAAGAGTATCTGGAGTTTGTCTGCTTTGACATCGAGCAGGATAATGAGAACTATCCGCATGTGCAGATGACGCCGGTTGTGGAGGCTTTTTACGACTATTATAGCGCGATCGGAACTGACGCGGCTTTCCGTGATATCCCGGTTATCCGCGAGCTCCTCTCGATGGGACTCTATTTCTGGCTGCTTGTTTTCGCTTCTCTGTACGTGGTCTATCGCCGCGAATACAGCCGTCTTTTGTGGCTTCTTTTATTCTGGACCTATATGGCGACTTGTTTCCTTGGACCGTCTGCGGCGCTCCGCTATTCTTACCCGGTTATGCTCGGAGCGCCGCTTCTTATCTACTTCATGGTCTCAAAGAAGCAGAGACATTATTCGCAGCCACAGTCCTCATAGGGTGGCCTCGGCGGCCGGGGAGGTGCCATCCGTTCCGGCGGTTCGGGGGCACACATCCGCCCCATCTCGCGGTTTTCCATGCAGCGTGTGGAGGAGGTACAGCCACAGTTACCCTTGTTGCCGCTGCAGCAGAGCAGCAGTAAAATCCAGATCCAGCAATTCATAGTATCAACTCCTTTCTGATTTAGTCTATGCAGAATCCGTTTTGTTGACAAAAAGAAGTTCAACTGATACGATACAGACAGTTGTAAAGTGCAAAAACTGCGTGAAGTCCGGCTGCTGTGACAGCCGCGTACAGGAAAAAGGAGCGAAAAGATGGGTCAGTATACGAAAAAAGATATTTTGGATCTGGTGGAAGAGGAGGATGTGGAGTTCATCCGGCTGCAGTTTACGGATCTGTTTGGAAATATGAAAAATATGGCGATCACGGCGGGGCATCTTGAGGAAGCGCTCGACGATCAGGTGCTCTTCGACGGCTCGTCGGTGGAGGGCTTCATGCGGATCGAGGAGAGTGACATGTATCTCTGCCTGGATCGCAGCACGATGGCGATTTTCCCTTGGAGGCCGCAGCAGGGTAAGGTGGCGCGGCTAATCTGCGATGTGTATCGCCCGGACGGAAGCTGCTATGAAGGCGATCCGCGTTATATCCTCAGAAAGGTTGTCGCCGAGGCGGCGAAGCTTGGCTACACCTTCCGAGTAGGACCGGAATGTGAATTTTTCCTGTTTCATGTGGATGACGACGGGCTGCCGACGACGATCAGCCATGAGCAGGCCGGATATTTCGATATGGGACCGCTGGACTTTGGCGAGAACGCACGGCGTGATATCGTTCTGACGCTGGAGGAGATGGGTTTCGATGTGGAGTCCTCCCATCATGAAAATTCGCCGGCACAGCACGAGATTGCCTTCCGGCACAATGAGGCGCTGGCGATGGCGGATCAGATCATGACCTTCAAGATGGTGGTAAAATCAATCGCGAAGCGGCACGGCTTGCACGCGACCTTCATGCCGAAACCGAAGGACGGCGTGGACGGCTCCGGCATGCATATCAATATGTCTCTGCACGCCGCGGACGGGCGAAATGTCTTTCGCGACGAGGCAGATCCGCATGGTTTGAGCCGTGAAGCCTATTATTTCCTCGGTGGCATCATGCGTCACATCCGGGCGATGACGCTGATCCTGAACCCGACGGTCAATTCCTACAAGCGCCTGATGCCCGGTTATGAGGCGCCGACCTACATCGCCTGGGCGGAGCGGAACCGCACGCCGCTCGTGCGCATTCCGGCGATTCGCGGGGAGAACGCGCGCCTTGAGCTGCGCTCGCCCGACCCCTCCTGCAATCCCTATCTCGCACTCGCGCTCTGTCTGGCCGCAGGTCTTGATGGCCTGAAAAATAAGATCCTTCCTCCGGATGCAATCGAGGGAAACATCAACGCGATGTCGCCCGGGGAACGCAAGGAGAAGGGCATCGAGCGCCTTCCGAAGAATCTGGGGGAGGCGGTGGAGGCCTTTGGCGAGGATCCGCTGATGGAGCAGGTGTTAGGCGCAGACGTGTGCCGGAAATATAAGAAGGTCAAGATGGCAGAGTGGAGATCCTACAACGAGACAGTCTCACAGTGGGAGCTTGACCAGTATCTGCTGAAATTCTGATTTCCTTTCGGCTGACTCATACACAGGAGAAAACGGAAGGGAGTGGTGGATTGAGCAGTATTATCGTGGTCTTCCCGAAGGCGGAGGACGGCCGGAGTATCCGCAATCTGCTTACGCGACACGGCTATGAGGTGACCGCCGTGTGCACGATGGGCTCCCAGGTGCTGAATTATGTTGACATGATGCGAGACGGCATTGTCGTCAGCGGATATAAATTCCGCGACATGTATTATTCTGATTTAAAGAGTTCGCTTCCGCCGGATTTTGACATGCTGCTGCTCGGCTCGGCTCGGGTCTGCGAGGAGTGTGAGAATTCGGATATTGTCTGCGTCACGATGCCTCTGCGCGTGCAGGATCTGATGAGCACGCTGGAAATGATGTGCATGAATCAGATGCGGCGTCGCAGGCAGCGCAGGTCGCGTCCCCGTCAGCGCTCGGAGGAGGAGAAGAAGATTCTCTGGGAGGCAAAGTCTGTCCTGATGGAGCGAAACCATATGACGGAGGAGGAGGCGCACCGCTATATCCAGAAATGCAGCATGGATAGCGGAACTTCGCTGACCGAGACCGCACAGATGGTTCTGGCGATGAATAAGTACTAAACGGGAAACAGGATGCGGAATATGAACGCTGCCGGATATTGGGAGAAAGGGAAAAATGTGATTGTTATGGCGCTGTTTGCGGTGTTGTTTGTCTTCAGCGCCTATATTTTTTATGGCGCGCTGGATACGCTCAGCTATGCGGATGCGCTTCAGACTGTGATACAGGGGAAACGGGTTCCTGTCTTTTTGTTGATGCTGGTTCTTCTGACGGCGATCTGTCTGGCAGGGCTTCTAAGAGTGGTTCTGCCCTTTCTGGAGAAGCATTTCAGACGTTCGGTTCTGTTTTTATTTCTTTTCATGATCGCGCTGCAGGTATTAACTGTGCTGACTCTGCGCAGCTCGCTGCGGCAGGATCATCTGAAGGTCTTTGATACGGCGGTGGCGCTGCTCGAGCACAGTGCGATCGCCGATACCCATTTTAAAGACTATTTCATGAAATATCCCAACAATATTCCGATCTGCCTGTTCACGTATTTTTTTGTGAAACTGTATGCGCTGCTCGGAATTCCAAAGGCCTGCTGGATGGATCTGATGAAGTTCGTGAATGTTGTGTTTATGAACATCGGGCTTGGCTGTACATTCCGGCTTGTGTGCCGTTATCGATCCCGCCGGACAGGTCTTTGCCTGCTCTTATTCCTGCTGGTCAATCCGCTCTGGTATTTGCTGACGGAGATGTATTATACCTCGACGATTTCGCTGGCATTCTCGATGGGAGGGCTGCTGCTTTTTGATTATGCGCGGCGGCAGGGGCCGGGGGGAAAGAAGTATGTGGTATATCTGCTGATGGGAACCGTGCTGGCGGCGGGCTACAAGATCCGCGCTACTGTGATCCTGACGATGGCGGCAGTACTTTTCTACGCGGTTTTGCAGCTGAGGAGCCTAGCGTGGAAGAAAGGAATTCCTGCTGTGCTTGCAGTTCTGGCGGGCGTCCTGCTGGTATGTTCGGTTTACGGAAAGCTGGAGCAGCGCTACGCGGGCTTTGATTCGGACGAGACCGGCTATCCAACGGTGCACTGGATCATGATGAGCGCGCAGGGCGATGGGCAGTATAACAGCGCGGATGACGCCTACACCGCTTCTTTTGAGACGAAAGAGGAGCGGACGGCGGCAGATCTCGCGCTTTTGAAGGAGCGCCTCAAGGAGATGGGGCCGCGCGGGCTTTTCACGCTGTTTCGCAATAAGCTGCGAGTGGCTTTCTCTGACGGGACGGACGATTACAGTTCGTTGCTGAGTACGATGCAGGAGACTTCGACGCTGCAGAAATATATCAATGCCGGACGCGGAGATTATTTGGCTCTGTACCTGCATGTCTACCACGGGTTGCTCATGGGGCTGCTGCTCCTTGTCCTTGTGGGACGCATCTGGAAAAGGGAGGGGAGCTTTTTCGATGTACTGGCGGTGAACCTTGCGGCAGCCTATGTGTTTTATCTGATCTGGGAGGTTGATCAGGCTTACAGCATTCCTTTTATGCTGCTTCTGCTCGTCTGGGCGGCGGACGGGCTTGTCCTGCTGGAGCAGGGTGGAAGGAGACTGGAGGAACGGATTCCACGCTCGCGGATACTTCAACCCGTAGCGCTGCTCTGTCTGCTGCTGGTTTTTTTCGGGGTGCGGGTGATCGTGAAACAGGCGGCACAACCGGTGAAATCCTACGCGGTACTGCAAGATCAGGAGACGAGTAGGGATCTGACGTTGCAGGAGAATTTCTCACAGAGCTTCCGCACGGGACAGGCCTTCGACCATGTGGATCTGTGGGTTGCCAACTGGGATGGGGCAGCCAATGACTCCGTCTATGATGTGGAGATTCTGGACGAGGGGGGAAATATTGTGGCCATGGGCGAGGTGATCGGCGCGGAGGCGCCCTGCATGGAAGCCTATACGATTTCCTTCGCACGGGTCGAACCGGAGCGGGAACAGACCTACACGATCCACGTCACGCTGCGGAATCCAGACTGCGCGGTCAGGACGGATTTCCTTTACTATCAGAGCGGCGCCTGGGATATGTATGCGGACGGCGCGCTCTACGCGCCGGAGGAGGTGGAGAATGTGGATCTGGCCTTCGCGGTGTACGCGGTGGACTAAAAAGTATTGGCGCGTTGTATCGGTATGTCGGAGAAAATGGCTTGAAATGGATTTTGCCATATAGTATGATAATTTCAGTGGGATCGCGCGAGGCGAAGGTAAGGGAATGGAGCATGCTCTGCGGCGGTTCGTGGTATTGCGATTACCAGAAGATCATAAACAATAGGATGGAAGATTACTATGAAGAGAATATTGATTATCGGAGCCGGACCGGCAGGCTTAACGGCTGCTTTTGAGTTGCTCGACCGCGCGCCGGGTGAATATGAGGTCACGGTTTTCGAGGAGAGCGGCGAGATGGGAGGCATCTCGAAGACAGTCGCCTGGCACGGGAACCGCATGGATATGGGCGGACACCGTTTTTTCTCCAAGGTGCCGGAGGTCAATGAATGGTGGAACCGGATGCTGCCGCTGCAGGGAGCGCCGTCCCGCGACGATACGATGCTGGAACGGACGATCCCGCTTGCGCAGGACGGACCGGATCCCGAGCGGGAAGACCGTGTGATGCTGCATCGAAACCGTGTCTCGCGCATTTTGTTCGACAGCAAATTTTTTGACTATCCGATCCACCTGACGCCGGAACTTTTCATCAATATGGGTCTGCTCAACACCATCGAGGTAGGTTTCAGCTATTTGGCGACGATCTTCCACAAGAGAGAGGAGAAGTCTCTGGAAGATTTCTATATCAATCGTTTTGGAAAGAAGCTCTATTCCATGTTCTTTGAAAATTACACGGAGAACCTCTGGGGGCGTCATCCCAGCCAGATCGATCCGAGCTGGGGCGCGCAGCGCGTCAAGGGCCTGTCCATAGTCGCGATCCTGAAGGATGTCTTCGGAAAGATCCTTCCGGGAAAGAAAAACCGCCATGTGGAGACTTCTCTTATCGAGTCTTTCAGCTATCCGAAGCTTGGCCCCGGCGAGCTCTGGGATGTGACGGCGGCGGAGGTCGAGAAGCGTGGCGGCGTGATTCTTCGGCATGCGAGGGTGGTCGGCGTCAGCAAGGATGAAAAGAACCGACTTACGGGTGTGACTTACGAGCAGGACGGCGAGCGGCGCGTGATGGAGGGTGATATCGTGATCTCTTCCATGCCGATCAAGGATCTGGTCGCAGGGATGAACGATGTGCCGGAGGAGCCTGCGAGAATTGCGGCGGGACTGCCGTACCGTGATTATATGACGCTCGGTGTCCTCGTTCCCCGGCTGAAGTTGAAGAATAAGACAAGGATCAAAACCGTCGGCGGCATCGTGCCGGACAACTGGGTCTACGTGCATGACCGCACGGTCACGATGGGTCGCTTCCAGATTTACAACAACTGGTCGCCCTATATGGTGAAGGATTTGGAGCACACGGTCTGGGTCGGCCTCGAATACTTCTGCAATGAGGGCGATGATTTCTGGAACATGACGGAGGAGGAGTTTGCGAAGCTCGGCGTCTCTGAGATGGTGAAGCTCGGGATGATCGACAGCGTCGACGAGGTGCTGGATACGCACGCCGAGTGGGTGAAGAAGGCTTATCCGGCCTATTTTGACACCTATGAGGAGATGGACAAGCTCGAGGCCTACTTAAGCTCCATTGAGAATCTGTACTGCGTGGGCCGCAACGGCCAGCATCGCTACAACAACATCGACCACTCCATGGTGACTTCGTTTGAGACTGTGAATAATATCCTGAGTGGCCGGGCGGACAAGTCAAATATATGGAGTGTCAATACGGAGAAGGAATATCACGAGTCGAAGAAATAGAGCCTTACCGAACCTTTGCCAGCACTCCGGAAAATTTCCTGAGTAGGACGGCTCCACCTGCTATCACATTGCTGGAAAGCGGGCAGTTGCCGCCGTACTTCTCCCAGTCGGTACAGAGCAGCATCTCGTATTTTTTCCTTGTGTATTGTTCCGGCAGCGTGTAGCGCTGTTCCCTGTCGCTGAAATTGAAAATGGCAATCAGCTCTTCCGCAGCGTTTTTTCGGCTGATCGCATACACGCATTTTTCTTCCTGATGGCAGTCGATCCACGCAAATCCCTCTTCGCGGTAATCCAGCTCCGACAGGGCAGGGTGCGTAAGATAGAGGGCGTTCAGCTCGCTCATAAAGCGGTAAAAGCTATCGTGTATGGGATATTTCCGCAGAATCCAATCCTGCTCGCGTTTTTCGTCCCACTCCCGCAATTGGCCGATCTCATTACCCATAAAATTCAGCTTTTTGCCCGGATGGACATACATATAGAGGTAGAGGGCTCTCGCCTGTGGAAATTTACCTTCATAATCGCCGTTCATCTTCTGCAGTATCGTTGCCTTGCCATGTACCACCTCATCGTGGGAAAAGGGCAGCAGGTATCGTTCGTTTCGAAAATACATCATGGAAAAGGTCAGCTTGTGGTAATGCTCGCTGCGCTGCGCGGGCGGGAGCTGAAAATATTCCAGAGTATCGTGCATCCACCCCAGATCCCATTTATAATCGAAACCCAGGCCGCCGTTCTCTGCGGCTTTCGTGACTCCGGCATAGCTGCTGGAGTCTTCAGCGATCAGCATGATGCCGCGGTGCCGTTCCTTTAGTCCCTGATTCATCGTTCTCAGAAAGTCTATGGCGTTTCCGTTTTCGCCCCGCTTTTCCTCACCCTGCCAGTAGATGATGCGGCTGATGGCGTCGATGCGAAGCCCGTCGAAATGATAGCAGCTCAGAAAATAGTTTGCCGCGGACTTGAGGAAGCTTTGTACCTCTCCGCGGGAGTGCATAAAGTTATAGCTGCCCCATTCGCTGACGCCGACGGCGCTATTGGGATATTCATAAAGCGCAGTTCCGTCATACTGCGCCAGACCGTATGCGTCGACGGCAAAATGTACAGGGACAAAGTCGAGAATGACGCCGATTCCGTTCTGATGCAGCAGATCGATCGCCGCCATCAGCTCCTGCGGGCTGCCATAGCGGCTCGTGGGCGCAAAGAATCCGGTATTCTGGTAGCCCCAACTCTCATCGCAGGGATGCTCGCAGAGTGGGAGAAATTCCACATAGTTATAGCCGCTTTCCTGCAGGTAAGGAATCAATTGCTTTGCAGTCTCGATATAGGAAAGCATTTCTCCGTTTTCATCCCGGCGCCAGGAACCCGGATGCATCTCGTAGATATTGAGTGGCTTATTCATGCAGTTCGAGCGCCGTCTCATCCATTCACCGTCCTGAAAAGTGTAAGTGGAAAGATCGCAGACAATGGAGCGGTGCGCAGGACGAAGCTCCATCTGAAATCCATAGGGGTCAGAGTGATCCTGAAAGCCGCCGTTTTGAAAGTAAATGCGGTACTCATAGGCCTGTCCGGCTGCAGCTCCCGGCACAAACAGCTCGTAAAAATTTCCATCGTAAACACGCTGCATGGGCATTTCCGTGCCATTAAGCAGCAGGCTGACTTTTGTCGCACTCGGCGCGAAGGTGCGAAATACGGTGCCGTCATTTTCCGGATGTGCGCCCAGATATTCATGAGCGTTAAACTCCTGCCCGGTATAGAATCCATACATATCCATGTGGACACCTCGTAAAATAATTGACTATAGTCTAATTTTTGCTATAATGATAGCATCGGTATTCAGAAAAAGATATGGACAATTTTCGGAAGCCGTCAAATAACAGACCAATTTGAAAAACAGACGAGGAAAATTGTATGGACCTGCGTGAAAAGAAAACAAAGAGAAGCATCATAAGCGCCTTCCTTACCTTGAGAAGTCAGAAGAATCTGGAGCGGATCAGCGTAAAAGAGCTGGCCGAACTGGCTGAGATCAGTAAGGCGACCTTTTATCTGCATTACAGGGACATCTATGATTTATCGGAACAGCTGCAGAATGAGATCATTCAGAATGTCCTGAACAGTATTGCCCACCCGGAGTATTGTCTGACGGAAAGTAAAATATTCATAGAAGAACTTTTTCAGGCCTTTCATGCGGAGCAGAGTCTGATAGAAACCCTGTTTTCAGGCACGCAGAATTCCATTCTTCCCACGCGGATCGAGACGGAGCTGCGCAAATTTATCCATGAGCAGTATCCGGATATTGATAAGAGGACCGATATGCTTTTGACTTATAATATCTATGGAGGCTACTATGTGTACCGGAAATATCAGAAGACAACAGATATGAAGGAAATTATTGATGTGGTGGCGCAGGCAAAAATATGAGCAGGGCGGGCATGCTGTTTAAGTCTGTTTAAGGTTTGCCTGCTATGGTATGGATAAATCTTAGATTATGGACAGGAGTGAAGAAAGATGCGACTGTTGCTGGCAGAGGACGAGCAGGCGCTCTCGCGGGCGCTCGTTGCGATTCTTGAGCGAAGTAATTATTCGGTGGATGCTGTGTATGACGGCGAGGCAGCGCTGGAATATCTGGAGGCGGGCAATTATGACGGCGTGATTCTCGATATCATGATGCCGAAGAAAGATGGAATCTCGGTGCTGAGAGAGCTGCGAGCAAAAGGCAGCTGCGTACCGGTGCTCCTTCTGACCGCGAAATCGGAGATCGACGACAAGGTGCTGGGCCTGGACGCCGGGGCGAATGATTATCTGACGAAGCCCTTTCACACAAAGGAGCTGCTCGCCCGCATCCGGGCGATGACCCGCACGGGGAGCGCGCAGACCAGCTCTCTTTTGCAGATGGGAAATGTATCGCTCGACCGCGCCAGCTTTGAACTTTCGACTCCATCGGGCAGTTTTCGACTGGCAAACAAGGAATTCCAGATGCTCGAGCTGCTCATGAGCAATCCGGGCAATCTGATTTCCTCTGAGCGTTTCATGGAGAAAATATGGGGCTATGACAGCGAAGCAGAGATCAATGTAGTCTGGGTCTATATTTCTTATTTAAGAAAGAAACTGACGGCGCTGCACGCGAATGTCCAGATCAGGGCGACGCGGAACGCGGGCTACTCGCTGGAGGTAATCTCATGATCAGAAAACTGCGGATAAAACTGGTAGCCGCCTCCATGCTTTCCCTGCTCATCGTGCTGGCCGTGATCATGGGAATCGTCGGAGCTCTGAATTACCGGGAGATTGTGGAGGACGCCGACAGCACGCTGGCGATTCTGGCCGCAAATGAGGGAAGCTTCCCCGATGCGGTGCTGAACGGTGCGACAGGAGAGAACGCGGGAACGCCGCAGGCGGAGCCGGGAAGAGAGCAGGAAGCTTCTCAGGACGGGACAGAGAATGTGCCGGAGACGCAGCCGAAAGATACACAGGATGAGACGGAACAGTCCGGCGATGCCGCGCCGCCAGACGGGATCGAAAACGCGCCGGAAACGCTGCCGGAGAAGAACGGGCAGAACGGGACGGGTGGCGCCGCGCCGCCGGAGGACGCTCCGCGGGGAAAGCGGCAGGCTTCGCCGGAGCTGCCATACGAGTCACGCTATTTTTCTGTGTTGTTTGACAGTGACGGGAATGTCCTTTCCACAGATATGAAGCGGATCGCGGCGGTGGATGAGGATACTGCTATCGCGTATGCAAATAGTATTCTTGCGTCCGACATGGAGAGAGGCTTCGTGAACGCCTACCGCTATGTGCTGGTCACGTCAGACGAGGGGACGCGCGTGATTTTTCTGGACTGCGGGCGCAGTCTCGACACGTTTCGAAATTTTGCGGTCACGGGCGTCGGTGTGGCTGCTGCGGGACTCCTGGCAGTGCTTCTTCTGATGATCGTTCTCTCGGGACGGATTGTGAAGCCTTTTTCCGAGAGCTATGAGAAGCAGAAACGCTTTATCACAGACGCGGGTCACGAGCTGAAGACGCCGCTCACGATCATCAATGCGGACACCGAGATTCTGGGGATGGATTTCGGAGACAATGAGTGGCTGGACGATATCAGAAGCCAGACCGGGCGGCTGACAGAGCTGACGAACAGCCTGATTCTGCTCTCGCGGATGGAGGAAGAACAGACGCAGTACCAGATGATCGAATTCCCGCTCTCCGATGTGGTGGAGGAGAGCGCCCATTCTTTCAAGAATCTGGCGTTGACACAGGGGAAGACGCTTTCCTGCGAGATTCAGCCGATGATCTCTTTTTGCGGAGACGAAAATTCGATCCGTCGCCTGGTGGGCATCCTGCTGGACAACGCGGTCAAATACTGCACGGAACAGGGAGCAATACGACTGACGCTGGAAAAGCAGAAGAATGCCGTCCGACTGTTCGTGTACAACACTTCAGAGCCTATATCAGAGGAACAGATTGCGCATCTTTTTGACCGTTTCTACCGGACGGACAGTTCCCGCAATTCCCGCACGGGCGGCTATGGCCTGGGGCTTTCCATTGCCGCCGCCATCGTCAGGGTTCATAAGGGGAAAATCCAGGCATCTACGGAGGATGGACAGTCTCTGATGATTATGGTCACACTGCCGGTGTGATGTGAATTTTGTGTGAAATCTGCGTAAGATTTTAGCTTCGTTTAAGGAAAGGGTCTTATACTGATGCACAGCAAGATGAAAGGAGAAAGTGCATGGCATATCAGATGACCTTTCAGCGTTATGAAATCAAATACCTGCTGACCCGGCAGGAGAAGGAACGAATCCTTCACGTCATGGAGCCCTATATGCGGCTGGACGACTACGGGCGCAGCACGATACGGAATATTTATTATGATACGGACAATTATCGGCTGATTCGCCATTCCCTCGAGAAGCCTGCCTACAAGGAGAAGCTCCGTGTGCGCAGCTACCGGCAGGTCTCTCCGGAGGATCCGGTCTTTGTGGAGTTGAAGAAGAAATATGATTCGGTGGTGTATAAGAGAAGGCTCGTCCTGCCGGAGGCCGAGGTTATGGAGAGCTTCCGCAGCGGAAAGCCCCTGCCGGATCACTCGCAGATTGGCCATGAGATCGAGTATTTCCGAAATTATTATAAGCCGCTGCAGCCGACGGTCTTTCTCTCCTATGAGCGGGAAGCCTACTATGCGCTGGACGGCGGGGATTTCCGGGTGACCTTTGATGAAAATATTCTCTATCGGCAGCACGATTTCTCGCTTGGCAGCGGCGCTTATGGAGAAGCACTGCTTGGCAGGGGGCAGACGTTGATGGAGATCAAGACCTCCGGCGGGATCCCGCTCTGGATGAGTCACATTCTCTCGAAACAGCGCATTTTTAAGACTTCATTCTCCAAGTACGGTGCAGCCTATCAGAGTATGATGGCAAACGGTTTTCAGGAAAGGAGCGTCCGCTATGCTTGATCAATTTTTTCGCGGGATTTTTGATACGGATATGACCAGCGTAATCGCGGTGTCGGACTTTTTGCTCTGCGTCGGCTGCGCACTGGTGATCGGCGTGCTGATTGCGATCGCCTTTATGTATCACAGTAAATACAGCAAAGGCTTTGTGACGACGCTGGCACTGCTGCCTGCGATTGTCTGCGTCGTGATCATGATGGTCAACGGCAATGTGGGGACCGGCGTGGCGGTAGCAGGAGCCTTCAGTCTCGTGCGTTTCCGATCGGCGCCGGGGACGGCGAAAGAGATCGGGGCGATTTTCCTTGCGATGGGATCGGGGCTGATCGTCGGCATGGGCTATCTGGGCTACGCGTTTCTCTTCACGATCGTTCTGGGGCTTTTCAGCGTCCTCTACAGCAGCTTTGACTTTGGCGCACGGAAGAATGCAGCCCGGTATAAGACGCTGCACATTACGATTCCGGAGGATCTGGACTACAGCGATGTGTTTGACGGAATCCTGAAAAAATACGCGACGAATTACGAGCTGGTGCAGGTGAAGACGACCAACATGGGAAGCCTGTTCCGGCTGACTTATGACCTGACCCTGCGCAGTGAGAAGAAGGAAAAAGAGCTGATCGACAAGCTCCGCTGCCGGAACGGGAATCTGGAGATTTCCATTTCGAAGCAGGAGACCGTGCAGGGAGAACTGTAGGAGGTGTGTGGATTGAAAGAGAAAAAGATTCTGGCACTGCTTCTGGCGGCGCTTCTGTTTATCACCGGTTGTGGAGCATCCGGCTCCGCCGCATCCGGGTCAGACAGTGAAAGCACCGGGACATCCGATAATACGGATGCATCGGAGGCCGTGACTGCGACCGTGGTGGATATCTCCGATATGTTTACGGATCGGGATATTGACTGGAGCTATGATGAGGAAGACTGTGCATACATTGCGCTTGACGGGGACAGCGCGTCCGCCGACACGAATGCGGTGGAGATCTCGGGCAGCACGGTCACGATTACGGATGAGGATACTTACATTCTGTCCGGTACGCTGGACGACGGCATGATCATTGTGGATGCAGGCGATTCAGACAAGGTGCAGCTGGTGCTGGACGGTGTCGACATCACGAGTTCCACCTCCGCGGCGATCTATGTGCTGGAGGCGGATAAGGTGTTTGTCACGACTGCGTCCGGCTCGGAAAATACGCTCACAAACGGCGGCGAGTATGTGGCTATCGACGACAATAATATTGACGCGGTGATTTTCTCGAAGGCCAACCTGGTGCTGAACGGCGGAGGTACGCTCACCATCACTGCGGCGGCGGGGCATGGGGTCGTCTCAAAGGACGATCTGAAGGCGACCAGCGGGACGTATGTGATCACGGCGGAGAGCCATGGCCTCTCGGGTAAGGACAGCGTGCGCATCGCGGATGGGACATATACGATCATCTCCGGAAAGGACGGGATTCACGCCTCAAATGAAGATGACGAGAGTCTGGGTTATCTCTATATCGCTGGCGGCAGCTTTGCCATCGAGAGCGGGGACGACGGGATTCATGCGGACTCGGCGGTGACGATCGCCGGAGGAACGATCGACATCGCGCAGAGCTATGAGGGGATCGAGGGGCTGTCCATCGACATTACCGGCGGGGATATCAGCGTGGTCGCCAGTGACGACGGGCTGAACGCGGCGGGCGGCACGGACAGCAGCGGCTTCGGCGGAAGAGGCGGCGATATCTTTTCCGCCGAGGAGGGCGCGTATATCAGTATCGCGGGCGGTACACTGCATGTTAACGCCTCCGGCGACGGTATCGACTCCAACGGCGACCTCTATGTCAGCGGCGGGGAGACCTATGTGTCCGGCCCGACCGACAGCGCGAACGGAGCGCTTGACTATGCAGGCAGCGCGGCGATCAGCGGCGGTATCTTCATCGCGGCGGGTTCCTCCGGTATGGCGCAGAACTTTGGCTCTTCCTCGACGCAGGGCGCCATGATGGTGACGGTGGATTCTGCCTCCGCGGGCAGTACGCTCACGCTCTGCGACAGCGACGGCACGGTGCTTCTGTCCTGGCAGCCGGATAAGGCCTACAGCTCCGTGGTGCTGAGCTGCCCGGAGATCACGGCAGGCTCCACCTATACGCTGACGGCGGGTAGCTACTCGGCGGAAATCACGATGGACAGTTTGGTCTATGGCTCCGGAACCGGTATGGGCGGAGCAGGCGGCATGGGCGATATGGGCGGCGGTCGCGGCGACGGCACGGACGCCGCGCCGGAAGGTGATTCCGGAAGCGTGCCCGATGGAAATACCGGAGAGATGCCGGACGATTCCGGGGAAGCGCCTGACGGCAGCATGGAAATGCCCGGTGGAAACGGCGGCATGGGCGGTGGCGGACGCGGAATGGGCGGCGGACGGTAGTACAGCCGAAGGGAGCACGATATGGAAAAGGAGCTGCCTGAACGGGGGCAGACATGGATCGCCCTTATCCCGGCGTACCAGCCGGGGCCGTTGCTGCTCGATCTGCTGCGGGAAGTGAGAAGAAACAGCCTCCTCGCAGTCGTCGTGGACGACGGCAGCGGCGAGGAGGCGCGGGAACTGTTTCGACAGGCTTCCGAATACGCTGTGGTGCTGACGCATCCGGAAAATCGCGGGAAAGGCAGCGCGCTGAAAAGCGGGCTTCGATATATCCAGGATCATTTTTGCGAGGACTGTGTGATCGTGACGATGGACGCCGACGGGCAGCACCGGGTGTCCGACGTGCTGCGGGTATGCCGCGACGCGCAGGAGCATCCGGGAAGTCTGGTGCTTGGATGTCGGAGAATGAAAAAAGGAGTCCCCCTGCGGAGTCGTTTTGGAAATACGCTGACGCGGCTGGTGTTCAGCCTGTGTACCGGTTCCGGTCTCTACGATACGCAGACCGGCCTGCGGGCCTTCGACAGCACTCTGGCGCGCGAACTGATCGGAATTTCCGGGGAACGCTACGAGTATGAAATGCATGTGCTGCTGGAGTGCTTCGAAGGAAACATTCCCGTGCGCGAGGTGGAGGTTGAGACGGTTTACTTTGATGGGAACACCTCCCACTTTGATATTATGAGAGATTCTTATCGCATTTATAAAGAAATACTGAAGTTTTCCGCATCGTCCTTCTTAAGCTTTCTCCTGGACTATGCCCTGTACAGCCTGCTTCTGATGTTGACAGGAAATCTGACGACGTCGAACATCGGCGCGCGTGTGATGAGCGCGGGCTTCAATTACTCGTTAAACCGGAAGCCGGTCTTCTGCAGCGACAGTCAGGTGGGGAACACGATCTGGAAATACTGGCTTCTGGCGGCGGCCATTCTGGCGGGCAACACGCTGGTGCTGAGCGTGCTGGTGAACAGGGCGGGTGTAAACCGTTATGTGGCGAAGCTGTGCACGGAACTTCTGTTCTTCTTTTTAAGCTGGCTTGTGCAGAGATGCGTGATCTTCCGGAAAAAGGAGTGTGCGACATGAAATTTTTCAGGAGACATCTGTGGGCTGTCCTGTACAGTTCTCTGTTGGTCGCGTTCACGGTCTATATTTCGCTGGATACCTTTGTGATCTCCCGGGTATATGCCGAGGCTCCGCAGACGGACGTCTCCTATGAGAATGCGGAGGGCGAAGCGGAGACGGATGCGGCGGAAGCAGAGGAGTCGGGCGAGGCGGAGGAAACCTCCGGGGAGTCGGACAGCTCGTCCGGCAGGAAGAAGCATGAAAAGAAAAGCAGCGTTTCGGAGGAAGAAGAGACGGATATCGGGGCGACTGTGACAGAAAGCTCCTACAGCGACGGCGGGATTTCCATCACGCTCACAGAGTACCGGGAGTACGACACGGCGATCTATGTGGCGGACGTTGCGCTCTCCTCGGCGGAGTACCTCAAGACCGCCTTCGCGCAGAACGCATACGGACGCAATGTGACCGCGGTCACTTCCGAGATCGCAAAGGACGCGGGAGCGATCCTGGCGATCAACGGGGATTATTACGGAGCGCGGCAGCAGGGCTATGTGATCCGGAATGGAGTCCTTTACCGGGAAACTGTCGCTTCGAACCAGGAGGATCTGGTCATCTATGAGAACGGAACCTTCGGCATTATCTCTGAGGAGGATGTTACGGCGCAGGAGCTTCTGGAGAACGGGGCTGTGCAGGTGCTCTCCTTCGGCCCGGCGCTGGTCGTGGACGGTGAAATATCCGTCTCCGAGGGAGACGAGGTCGGAAAGGCGAAGGCGAGCAACCCGCGGACGGCGATTGGCGTGATCGACGCTCTCCACTATGTGTTTGTGGTTTCTGACGGGCGCACGGAGGAGAGCGAGGGATTGTCCCTCTCCGAACTGGCGGAATTTATGGAGGGGCTTGGCGTGCAGACCGCCTACAATCTGGACGGCGGCGGCTCGTCCACCCTGTATTTCAACGGGGAAGTCATCAATCAGCCCACCACAAATGGGAAAAAGATCGGGGAAAGGAGCGTCAGCGACATTGTCTGTATCGGATACTGAGAGAGACAGCCGGGGAATGATGAGGACGGGGCTTACATACCTGTGCATCAGTCTGTTCTGCGCGTGGTTTGGAGCCATGTACGAGCAGTTCAGTCACGGCGTGTTTTCCTATTATATGATATATGCATTTGCTTTTCCTCTGGCCGGAGGGGCGCTGCCCTTTTTCCTTCTGGCCTTCCGGGACGGTCGGACGCCCGGCAGGCTGTCCCTGCATTTCTATCACTCCGGGATTGCGGCGCTGACGGTCGGGAGTATTTTTCAGGGCGTGCTGGAGATCTATGGCACGAGCAATCCGCTGACGCACGTCTACTGGATCGTTGGATGGAGCTTTGTTCTGTGCGGAATTGTGGGTTTTATGATCGGGAGGCGGAGAAAGTTCGCCGTATCAAAGAAAAAAGAGAAAGCGACTTGCACCGACATCTTGAATATAGACGCATCACAGCATGAAAATCGCGAGGTATGAAATGAAAGGTGTAAGACGATTAGTAAGCGCATTTCTTGTGACGCTGACCGTCCTGGCTCTCGCAGCCGGTCTGTATTTTGGCGTACCGGCTGTCCGAAGCTGCGTGGATCAATTATATACGACAATTTATGAATTCGTAAATGGGACGGATATCCCCGATCGAGGCGGACTTATCCCGATCGACGGCGACGGTTCATTCATCGATTCCGGGGATCTGGATTCTCTGGATGATTCCGGAATTATCGGTGACAACGAGTCGGTTGACACGGAAAAATATCTTTATTACAGTTTTTTGACTTCAGAAGGGCAGACGGTCTATCGGCAGATCTGTGCTAATATCGAAGCGATGGAAACCACCTTCATCCCGGAGACGGATATCAGTGTCTCGGAGATGCAGGACGCCATCGAGTCGGTCTTCAACGATCATCCGGAATATTTCTGGATTGAAACTGCTTACTCCTACCGTTATACCTCGAACGATGTCTGCGTCCAGATCACGCTCAGCTTCAATGACGCGACGGACGATTTTACGGCTGCAAAGACGGCCTTTGATTCTGCCGCAGAGGAAATTATCAGCTATGCGGAGACACTGGAGAGCGACTATGAAAAGGAAAAATATGTCCACGATGCGGTCATTGCGCTTGTTGATTACGATGAAAGCGTGAGTGACAGCTACAGCCAGAGCGCTTACAGTGCGCTGGTGATGGGCAGAACCGTCTGCGCCGGATATGCGCGCGCTTTTCAATACATTATGCAGGAACTCGACATCACAACATATTATTGTGTGGGCTATGCAGGGGGTGATCACGCGTGGAATATTGTGGAACTCTCAGATGGCTATTATAATGTGGACCTGACCTGGGACGACGCTGCGTCTTCGGCCTATGACTGGTTCAATTTGCCGGATTCCGTTTTCGGCAGGACGCATACGCGGACGGATCTGTCCGTGCAGCTACCGTCCTGTGAAGGGACAGCGTATTATAATCTGGAGGGTACTGAAGACACGCAGATTCCGAGCGACACGCAGCCGTCCCGGACGCCGGACAGTGAGACACCAGATGATAGCAGTTCTGATGAGACAACGCCGGATGTAGGAAGTCACGATGTGAATGTACCAAACAATAGCAATTCTGTTGATACTGTGCCGGACAATAATAGCTCTGAAGACACCGCGCCGGGCGAAGGAGAGACGGCTCCTTCACAGCCGGATGCCGGTGGAACAGCTCCCTCACAGCCGGACGGAAATACAGCCCCGCAGACGCCGTCGAGTGACCGCTCCCCCGAAGCGGGCGGCTTCGGGCAGCCCGGCGGTGGAACTCGGTGACGAAGGAACTGTATTCCCTTCGGTAAACCAAAGGCTTCTGTGAACTCTTCGGCTTTTTTATCTTGCTAACCTAAATGTCAAACATGTAACAATTACCAAAAATGGCAATATCTATTCTATCAATGCCACAGATTGTCAAAGCTCAACCAATCTCTTGATTATAAAGAGGAAATTTTGCAATCATTCTTCACTCCCTTTATCAGAAACAGCGGCGTCGGGTTATAAAAACGCAGATCGCCGGTGTAGATGCGATCGCTCACCTCGCGGTCGATTTTTATTTTCGCGTAGCCCAGTGCATTCAGAACTCTCTCATCCCACGCCGGTCGCTCCTCCCTGCTTATGCCGAGCTCTTCACGGATCTGCGTACACTCGTTAAGCTGTTCATCGCTCACATTCCGATGTGCATTCTGGCCGGAGGGATCGCGCGCCTCTTTGCAGAAATCTGCCTTCCCATAATTTCCGTCAAAATTCAGGAGGATGCCGCCTCTCTTCAGAACGCGTTTCCACTCGCGGTAGGCTTCCGCTGGATGCGGTAGCGTCCAGGTCAGGTTGCGCGCCACCACTACGTCAAAGCTCTCGTCTTCGAAATCCGTCTTTTCCGCGTCCATAACCTGAAAATCAACGTCTACGTCTTTCTCCTCCGCGAGGCGACGCGCGCCCTCAATCATTCCCGCCGTCAGGTCGATACCGCATACCGTATGCCCCTGCTGTGCGAGGAGGATCGCGAAGAAACCGCCGCCGGTTCCTACATCCAGAATTTTCAGCTTCTTCCCTGTCGGCAGGCAGCGCTGGATTTCTGCAAGCCAGAGCTTTGCCATCCCGCTTTCCAGCTCCTCCCCTCGCATTCGGACGAACTCCTCGCTACGTCCAGACCAGTAGCCGTGAATTCTCGTCTTAATCTCTTCCATATGCTGTCTCCTCTATTGCTTTTTCTGTACATGGAAAAAGAAATCGTGTGGGCGACACCATTCCTTTTTCCGTGAGTGCTTATTTCAGACTTTGTGTTGATTCCGAAATTCACTTTAACAGTCCTTAAAAAAGTCCGCAAGCCCCACGGGGGGATATTTTTACTATAAAAGTCCCGGGCGGCGGCTATGTGGACTGCATGCAAGGACACATAGACATCGGACGGGCTAGCCTGTAATGAGCAAGTAGCGCGATAGCGCGGATTGCGACGCGAAGCTAGTCCTTTAGGGCGAATGCAGGCGGCGATTGCGAGAGCTCGAAGAGCGTAGCAATCGACTTTTATAGTAAATTCATCCCCCGGGGAGGCTTCCGCAGGAAATTTGTAAATGCTAAAATGTAGACAGAATTTATCGTGTATGTAGAAGGAGAGAAACGATGAAAAGTACAAAGAGGATGCTGGGACTTCTGCTTGGCCTGCTGATGCTGGGGACGCTCCTTACAGGCTGCGGGGGCAGTTCTTCTGACAACTCCGGGACGACGGATGATGCTTCCGCATCGGGGGAAAAGAGTATGGTGATTGCAACCGGCCAGAGCTGCACGACGCTCGATCCGGTGCAGAACTACGACGGCTGGTATACGGTTCGCTTCGGTATCGGCCAGACGCTGACGAAGTTTGACGACGACTTCACCGTGTCCGGCTGGCTGGTGGAGGACGGCTACAGCTCGTCCGAAGACAACACGGTTTGGACCTTCACGATCCGCGATGACGTAGTCTTTTCCAACGGCACGAAGCTGACGGCGGAGCTGGTGAAGGCTTCGATCGAGAATGTGTTTGAGAACGGCACCAGGGGACCGGAGTACTTTACTTATGAGTCCATCGAGGCCGACGGACAGATGCTGACGATCACGACCGCGGAGGCGGAGCCGATCCTGCCGAACAAGCTGGCAGATCCGTTGTTTGTCATCATCGATACCTCCGTGGACATGACGAATATCGCGGACGAGGGACCGGTCGGGACAGGACCCTTCGTGGTCGGCTCCTTTGATGTGACGACCAAGGAGATCACGGTTACCCGCAATGAAAATTACTGGGCAGGAGAGGTCGCGATGGATCAGATCACCTTCCTGTACACGGAGGATCAGTCCACATTGACCATGAGTCTGCAGTCCGGCGATGTGGACGCCGTGTACAATCTCAGCATGACGGCGGTTGGTGATTTTGAGAATGATTCCAATTATAATGTGATCCGCACTGCCAGCGGGCGCACGACCCATGGCTTCATGAACCAGAACGGCCTGCTTGGCGACGAGGTGCTCCGCCAGGCGCTGCTGCGCTACATTGACCGGGAGACCTACTGCGAGACCCTTTTGAATGGTCAGTATGTACCGGGCAAGACGCTGGTAACCTCGGCGTCCAACTATGGATACGACGAGCTGACTGACATCAACGCCTACGACCCGGAGAGTGCGGTTCAGCTTCTCGACGACGCGGGATATCTTGATATCGACGGGGACGGATACCGCGAGACGCCGGACGGGGAGCAGATCGATCTCCAGTTTATCTATTACACCGGGCGTCCGGAGCAGCAGATCGTCGTGGAGGCGATGCAGGCGGAGTGCATGAATCTCGGCATCAGAATCACGCCGCAGGTCTACGATTCCCAGACGGTCATGGATCTCTTAAAAAGCGGCGATTATGATCTTTGTTGCGTGAGCATCAACATCATGAATATCGGTGACCCGGAGAGTCACCTCAGAACCTATTTCACCAGCGACGGCACCTACAATTCCTTCGGCTTCCACAATGCGGAGTTCGACGCGATCGTGGAGGAGCTGAGCGCCACCTCAGACGCGGATGCGCGCGTGGAGCTTGTGAAAGAGGCGGAGCAGATCCTGATGGATGAGAGCGTGTGCATCTACTTTTGCTACCCGATTATGAACTTTGTGACGACCGCAAATGTCAGTGGCATCACCAGCACCCCGGCGGATTACTACTGGGTGAGCGAAGAGACGGATATTCAGTAGAATATTGTATTTTCATGTCACAAACTTTTGAAAAATAAAAGTTTGTGACATTGATATAATAAAAGTTGCATTCCCGGGCAGTTTGTGATATGCTTTTCAGCGACAGGAGGTGGCAGGCTTGCAGAATCATGAGCTGAAGGAACGAAGTCTCTATCTGGACAAGATGATCGCATTTCAGGATACGGAAATGATCAAGGTTATGACGGGAATCCGTCGCTGCGGGAAGTCCAGCCTTATGAAGCTGATGGCGCGGCATTTGCGGGAGTCCGGAGTGGAGAATAAGCAGATTATCGAGATGAATTTTGAGTCCATGAACTATCTCGATATGGACGCGCGAAGCTTTTATGAATATGTGAAAGCGAGGATTCTTTCGGGCAAGAGGATGTATCTTTTTTTTGATGAGGTGCAGCGAGTCGCTGGCTGGGAGAATGCGGTTAATTCTTTTCGGGTGGATTTCGACTGTGATATCTACGTGACGGGGTCAAATGCGTATCTTCTTTCCTCAGAGCTTTCCACTCATCTATCCGGAAGGTATATTGAGATCAAAGTATTGCCCTTGTCTTTTAAGGAATTTCTGGACTTTCACGGTTATATTCTGTCGGAAAAGAAAAGCCCTTCCGGCAGCGTTCATAAGCGTGTTATGGATGCGGATGGGGACAGTTATGATATACGGGAGCTATTCAGCGAATACATGCGTTTTGGCGGTATGCCCATGCTGGCAGATGTCGGACTGGAGACAGAACGCGTTACGGCGGCGCTGGATGGCGTATACTCCGCCGCTGTGGTTAATGACATTCTGGAGAGAGAAAAGCGAAAAGGACAGAGGACAATTAGTGATGCCGTCCTGCTTCGCAGGATTATCATGTTTCTGGCGGACAATATTGGCAGCAATGTGTCCGCGACATCTATTGGAAATACACTGGTGAATGAAGGTCTTCTGAATGACAGGAGCCGGAAAAGAAAGCCTGCTGTCAGCACGATACAGGCATATATCACGGCTTTGACGGAGGCGTATATTTTCTATGAAATTAAGCGTTATGACATTAAGGGAAAGGAATATCTGCGCACGCTGGGTAAATATTATATTGTAGATACAGGACTCAGGAATTATTTATTGGGCTATCGTGATGGGGACAGCGGCCATATTCTGGAGAATATCATTTATTTTGAACTTCTGCGGCGCGGATATGATGTCGCAATCGGAAAAGTCGGTGGAAAAGAAGTGGATTTTATCGCCTCAAAGGCTGACGAAAAAAAATATATTCAGGTGACAGAGAGTATGAACGCTCCTGAAACAAGAGAGCGTGAACTCCTTCCTCTTCGCCAGATTCGCGATAATTATGAAAAAATGGTGATTGCACTGGACTGTGATCTGCCACAGCCGCAGGATGGAATTAAGATAATAAAAGCACTGGATTTTTTGCTGGGGGGCGCTTGAATAATGTCTGGCAGCGGCATTGCGGGAGGAACATTGTCGTGGAAAAAGAAGCGCTGATTGAATTGCTGAAGCGGGATGTCCACAGGTATTCCGCACTGTTCGCGGGGCGGCCTGCCTTACGCGGTCGCGCTGGGGGCGATTCTGAAAAATCCGGAGAAAAAGCTGGAGCTTCTGGAGGACATTTCGGTATTCGATCGTCTCGCCGGAGGGGGAGATTCTGGACTATGCGAAGCTGCATCCCTTCGGCTTTGGCTTTGAACCAAAATTTTTCCGGTGCGGGCGGACCGGCGGGAGGAACTTTATGGAAAGTTCTTTCAAGCTTAGAACATTGGTGTTACTTTCGATTATTATTCCCCCACTCACAAAGCTGGTCTAAAACTTTTACAAGAGAATGACCTCTGTCGGTAAGGGAATATTCTACTTTTGGTGGGATTTGCGGATATACGCGGCGGATAATCAAATCATCCGCTTCTAACTCCTTCAGGTTTTGGCTAAGCGTTTTGTCAGCGACCTTTTTTAAATACCGTTGCATTTCGTTGAACCGAACCGGCTCGTATTCCATCAAACAATAGAGAATAATCGGT
>JAJQBC010000136.1 GCA_021203465.1 Lachnospiraceae bacterium
GAGCCATCAGGATCGGCGCCGTCCATTTCTTGAGGATCGGAGAATAAAAACCGTATAAAACTCCTGCGATAATACCGCCGACGGTCACGCAACTCGAAGCGATGCCGGCCTCGACGGAGGTTCCCAGCTGATGTGTGGTAATCACGTATTCAGAAATATTGGTTCCATATACATAGAGGAACAGGAAATAGAACAGGTAATGTGCCGACAGGATCCATGCCTTTTTCATTGATCCCTTCTCAACCGGCGCGGCTTCCACCTGAGCCTCAGCCGGACCCGCCGCCTCGGCGACAGCTCCCTCCGGCTTCGTGTTCGGAAGGCAGATGATATCGATCACGATGACCAGGATGATGAACAGATACAGATAGTACGCATTGTTCCAGCGACCCACCGCGAGCACGCCGCCCGTTGTGACAAGCGCCACGCCGCCGATGTTCATCGCCGCCATACAGACACCGAGCAGAGAATTTCTCCGCCCCTCATCCGGGACTGCATCGAGAAGGAGAAGCCCCAGAAGCGTGTTTGCGGATCCCTGCATAAAACCGACAAAGCCCGCAGCCACAATCATGACATAGATCGGCAGTACGCCGCCGAACAAAAGGAATACCACTCCTTCCAGAAGAAGCATGACCTCGGCAAAAATCAGCAGGGTTTTCACGCTGAACCTCTTGTTCAGATTGCCGAAGGCGAAGCCGTAGATCGTTCCTACCAGAGACGGCGTCACAAGGATGGTCTGCACGACTGTCGTGGAGACATCGGAATAGCTGGCCATGATGTATGCCAGAATACCCATCGTCATATTGTTGATGTACACAAAGATGCAGAACGCGACAATACCGACCAGCGCCTTAACATTGGTTTTTCCTGCGGTTGCTGTTGTGGATGACATAATTCGTACCTCCTTTTGTTAGATGTGTTTATAAATTTCAATACCTGGAAACCACTCAGGGTTTCTTTTAGAACATAATAATTTCTTCTACTCTGGCCGCTTCGATCTCCTCCTGCGTGCATCCAAAGTGCTCGCGATTGTAGCGGTCGATCTCTTCTCCCATCACCTTGTAGACGCCCGGAAATACGGAGCCTGAGCCGCCCTGCGCAATACAGGGGATAAAGTACTTGATGCCGCACTCATCGATGGTTTTGTACACCACGTCGTGGATCCGCTCTCTGGTCCATCCCTCATAGTCCACCAAACAATTTTCGATGCCGCCCATGAAGGAAATCTTTCCGCCGTACTTTTTGATCATCTCCGGAAGGTTATTCGTCGAGAAGCAACCCTGCCACACGTCAATCCCCATCTCGATCATGGACGGGATCAGCGTCGCTCCGTAGCTGTCCGAGTGATGGATCACATACTTCACACCGTGATCGTGATAATATCCGTAGACCTCCTTATAGGGCTCTACAAAGAAATCCTCAAACATGGCCGGGGACATAAAGGTCGTCTTCTGTCCGCCCCAGTCGTCATGGTGGAAGAGCGCGTCCGGTTTCAGCTTGTCACAGATCAACTCCGCGAGCTTCAGCTCGTAATCCTTGATATATTTGATAAGGTCATGCATCTCATCCGGATAGGCGGCCAGATTGACCAGCGTCTCCGAGATCTCTCCCAGATGATGGCACTGTTCAAAGATGCCGGGGGCGACAAAGGTGGTCGCGAGCACTTTCTCCCTGTCCATCTCATCATACTGCGCCCGGAACATATCCCACTCCTCGCCCGGGAAATCCAGGGACGGCGCTTTCACGTACTTCTGCCATTCCTCGATATCTTTGATCACAACCTTATCCGGCGTATGAACCGGAAAACTCGCCGGTACATTTTCCGGATAACTGTAGGTGACGCCCCAGGAATTCTTGACATCCGGGCCACCCTTCTCCGGCATAGCGCTGTGGATCATGCTCGGATTAAACGCCATTCTAAGCGTCTCAAACTGATTGCTCGCGCGATCCGGTTTCCCGCCTTCCGTGATACACTCAATGTAATTCTGCCTTGCTGTTAACATACTCTCTCCTTCTTTCTTCGTTATTCTCTCTGGGCCGCGGAGTACTTCAGCCCGGAAAATGTGATGTTATAATTATAAAATCAGCAGTTTCATTTTTGAACGGAACGCAAATACAAAATTTTAGTCGGAATCGCACATAATTTGGTACTCAAAAACCATATCTTTTATGAAAAATTACAGGTATACTGAGGATGATAATTCAGATCATTATACAAAATTCAAAAGCAGTCATGAGTCCGGAGTGTTCAGGATGACCTGTGCATTTTAGGATAACGCCATTCATGAGACAATGCTTTTAGAAAAAGGAGGTATCTACATGTTAACACCGAGACAAAATTTTTATGAGTCCGCAAAGGGCGGAAATCCTGACCGCTTTGCAAACCAGTATGAGGCGCTTCGGCTTTGCCTGAACCCCTCAATGATTCACAGTCCCTCTCCCGCCCCTGGACAGGAGAATGTCGTGAACGCCTGGGGCGTGACCAACAGCTGGCCGGCCAATGTGCCCGGCGCCTTCCCCGTACATACGCCCGACAAGATCGTGATCAAAGACATCGAGCACTGGCAGGATTACGTACACGCCCCCAGTCTTGATTTCCCGCAGGAGGAGTGGGATATGTTCAAGGCCATCTATGATTCCGTCGATACGAATCTGGCCTACAAGGCTGTTTTCATAGCGCCCGGTCTGTTCGAGATGTGCCATCACCTCGGCGAGATGCAGAATACCATGATCAATCTGATCGAATATGAGGATGAGATGCACGACCTGATCAAATATCTGGCAGAATATGAGCTGCGGCTGGCGGATCTGATCTGCTCCAAACTGCATCCCGACGCTCTGTTCCATCATGACGACCTCGGCAGCAGGATCAGCACCTTCATGAGCCCGGCCATGTTCGAGGATTTCTATGTAGAGCCCTATAAGGAAATCTACAGCTACTATAAGACCCACGGCTGCGAGTTGATCATCCACCACTCTGACAGCTATGCGGCGACCCTGATCCCCAGCATGAAGGAGATGGGCGTCGATGTATGGCAGGGCTGCATGTCCACCAACAATATTCCGGCGATCCGTAAGCAGTACTGCGGCGAGATCGGTTTCATGGGCGGCTTTGACGGAGCAGATTATGATCTTCCGAACTGGAATAAGGAGATGATCCGTAAGCAGGTTTTCAAAGCGCTGGATGAGGCCGAGTCTCCCAAAGGCTATATCCCCTGCATTGCTCAGGGCGGCCCCGGATCTGTCTATGACGGCGTATATGAAGCGATTCTCGAAGCTATTGATGACTACAACGAGATCCACTTCGGCATTAAAAAGGACGAAATCGTACGCAGCCCCATGCAACTGGAAAAGAAAGGTTATATGTAAAAGATTTTTCCCAGGGTCCTGATAATCTTGCAATACCGCGGCAGACACCGCGGTATTGTTTCTTACCCGACAGATGTGCATTTTGCATTCAGACAGGACGCAGATACAGAATTTCGTTCAGAATGTTGCATACTTTGATATTTAAAAGCCAAATTTTTATGGTGGTCGATTGTAAAATGAAGTTGAACACCTAAAAAATCCATAGCGATTGAATCC
>JAJQBC010000013.1 GCA_021203465.1 Lachnospiraceae bacterium
TTCGGCGGTTTTGCCCTTTTTCTTTGTATCAAATCCTCCGTTTACATAGACGACGGCTTTACGGGCCTTAGCTTTCAGAGGCCATCTTTCATGAGAATGATGGATGACATCGAGGATGGAAAAGTAAACTGTGTCATTGTCAAAGATTTATCCCGCTTCGGGAGGGATTATATTGAGACAGGCAGGTATCTGGAACGCTATTTTCCGGATAACGATGTGAGGTTTATCGCGATCACGGATAATATTGACAGCATGAAGCAGGCTTATGATATCCTGCTGCCGATCAAAAATATTTTCAATGAGCAGTACGCAAGGGACGTCTCGAAAAAGGTCCTTGCGTCTATGCACACAAAACAAAAGGCCGGAGAATTTATCGGAGCGTTCGCCTCCTACGGCTATCGGAAATCTCCCACTGACAAAAACAGGCTGATTATCGACGAGTACGCCGCGTATATGGTGCGCCGTATCTTTGAGATGTATATCGGTGGATATGGAAAGAACAGCATTGCCAGAATCCTGAATGAAGACGGGATTGTGTGCCCGTCCGAGTACAAGCGGATGAATGGTGAAAATTATCGGAACAGCCGGAAGCTGGAAAGCACTTCCTACTGGACCTATTCCACGGTGAACCGCATTCTGAAAAATGAGATGTATGCTGGAAATATGGTGCAGGGCAGGAAACGTCAGCGGATGAAGGGCAGGCAGCGCAGCGTATCAAAAGAGGACTGGATCATCGTGGAGGATACGCACGAGGCCATCATTGATCCGGACACCTGGCGGAAAACACAGGAATTATTGAAGCGCCGGACGCGCGAGCTTGACCTGAACTCTAATATGTCTGTGTTTGCTGGATTCCTGAAATGCGGGGACTGCGGCAGGGCGTTGGTGAAGAAAATCGGATCGTTCGGACATGGCACCGGGAATATCAACTACTATTGCGGAACTTATGTCCGCTCCGGCAGACAGTATTGCAGCGCACATGCAATTCCGTATTCGGTTCTCGAGGATGTGATACGAAACGACCTGAACACAATCCTGGAGAGTGTGGAGAATCTACAGGAACTGCTTGAGCAGAATCAGGCGCAGGAGGCTTTCGCAAAATGTCAAACCGGAAATGAAAGGAACCGTTTGTCCGCGGAACTGGAAAAGCTGAGAAACCTCAAAAAAGCGGTTTATGAGGATTATCGGGAGGGCCTGATTTCCAAAGACGAGTTTGTCACTTACAGACAGGATTATGTAAAAAAAGAAGAAATGCTTACAAAGCAGATGGAAGATCTGGAACGCCAGTCAGAAAAGAAAACTGCCAGAGATGTTCTGGAAAGCCCGTGGGTAAAACGGCTGCTCATATTCCGGAATGTAGAAAAGCTGGATCGGGATATGGTAGTGGAGATGATCCATGAGATTCAGGTTTACGAGGATCACAGAATCAAGATCACGTATAACTTTTCAGACGAGCTGGTACATTTGTTTCTGGATACTTATGAAAAGAAAGAAGGGGAATAAAAGAATATGCAGATTGTAATGGATAAGAATGGTCATAAGATTGTAGTAATACCAGACATTATATTTAAAAGTAAACGAAAGATTAAATGGTCTGAAGTAGAAAAATACCTGCAAAAGAATGTTGGTCAGATTATTACCATTGCTGAAACAAATGATATTGTGTATATAGGGAAAAATTTTCCTGATGAATATAAGGGTTCAAATTATACAAGATCTTTGAAAAATGCGATTGCCAAGGTAAAAGCGAACGCCGCACAGGGAATTTTCGAGATGTTGACAATTGCTACTGAAAAGCGTTTTAACTTTAATAAGAAGGACAAGCACGCTTCTGACGCTGGAAAGGGCTGGTATTATTACACAACACGTTTTGCTTTGCCGATTTATGATAATGAGATTAAGACTGATGTCTACAATATATATTCTGCTTGCCTGCTTGTAAACTGTACGACATCTGGAAAATCCTATTTATATGATCTCGTAGACATAAAAAGAGAAGCGAGCACCCCACTCAAGAACTATCTGATAGCCGAGTGGTAAAAAACCCGCTTCTCTTTGATAAGAAACATATCATTTCTTTTGAAATTTGTCAACAGCAGATTTCAATTTTCTACGAAGCACATTACGAAAAATCAAACGTACCATATCGGTACAAACTACCGCAACTTACTACCGCCCCACGGCGGCAATGACCCGGGCAAGATCGGCGTGGATGATTCCCTGGAGAAGGATATCAACCTGATTATCGCGAGGAAGGTACAGACCATGCTGGAGCAGCAGGACGTCGAGGTCGTCATGACGCGCGAGGAGGACATTGGTCTTTATGACGAGAATGCTTCCAACAAAAAGGCGCAGGATCTGAAGAATCGCTGCGCGCTGATCAATGAGACGCAACCGGACTGCGTGGTCAGCATTCATCAGAATAGCTATCACGAGGAATACGTCAGCGGCGCGCAGGTCTTTTACTACGGGACGTCGGCGGACGCGCAGAGGCTGGCACAGACGCTGCAGGCGAAGCTTGTCTCGTATCTTGACCCGGAGAATACGCGGCAGGCCAAGGCGAATGAGAGCTATTATCTCCTGAAAAAGACAGAGGCTCCGATCGCGATCGTGGAGTGCGGCTTTCTCTCGAACTGGGAGGAGGCGAAGAAACTTCAGGAGGAAAGCTATCAGAGCCGGGTCGCCTGGGCGGTGACGATGGGGGTGATGGAATATCTGAATGAATCTCTACAGTAATGAAAAGCCTTTTGACTCAAGGCAGGATTCTGTTTCAAAGATATCCTCTGCGTGCATTACCATGATCGGTTTGCCGGTGTCACGGTTGAAGGAAAGGTAGATGTAGGTGGCGTTTACGTTGCTGTCGGAGAGTGCTTTCAGGAGCTTGTTAAGATTACCGACCTCGTCGGCCACTTCGACGCCGAGTACATCAATAAGCCTGCACAGGTATCCGGCTGCTTCCAGCGTGCGCAGTGCCTTTTCCGGGTCGGAAACGACCATGCGGATGATGCCGAATTCTGCGCCGTCGTTGATGACCGAGCCGAGGATATTGATGTCCTGTTCAGCCAGAAGGCCGGTGATCGCCTGAGCGGCGCCCTTTTTGTTTTCCGCATATATAGACAGTTGTTTTAGCATGATGTTGTTCTCCTTTATTCTGCTGCTGCTCTGGATTGTCGTGTTAATTGTAGCAAATCATTTTCTATTTCGCAATGCCGATTGCTTTTTTTCTTACAGAATGCTACACTGGACAGGACAGAAGGTGAAGGATTTGCAGACAATTGTACAGAAGATCGACCGTGCGCGGATCGATCACGCGGTGATGGAGGAGGCCGGACGCATCCTGCGGGGCGGTGGTCTGGTGGCCTTTCCGACGGAGACAGTCTATGGACTTGGCGGCGACGCGCTGGATGAGAGCGCGGCGCGCAGGATATATGAGGCGAAGGGGCGCCCTTCGGATAATCCGCTGATTGTTCATATTGCAGACATGGAGCACCTCGAGGGGATTGTGGCTGAGATACCGGAGGCGGCACTGAAGTTGGCGAAGGCTTTCTGGCCGGGGCCGCTGACGATGATTTTCCGAAAGAGTGTCCGCGTACCCTACGGGACGACCGGGGGGCTGGATACGGTGGCGGTTCGGATGCCGTCGGATAAGATTGCGCTGGAGCTGATTCGACAGGGCGGTGGCTATGTGGCGGCGCCGAGCGCGAATACTTCGGGACGGCCCAGTCCCACGACCGCGCAGCATGTTTACGAGGATCTGCAGGGCAGGATTCCGATGATTCTGGACGGCGGAGCGGTAACGATCGGGCTTGAATCGACGATCGTGGATCTGACGGAGGATGTGCCGGTAGTCCTGCGCCCCGGTTACATTTCACTTGAAATGTTGCAGGCGATACTGGGCGAAGTCCGGATGGACAGAGGGTTAATCGCAGACGATTCAAATGTGCGCCCGAAGGCGCCGGGCATGAAATACCGGCACTATGCGCCGCGGGCGGATTTGAAGATTGTGGAGGGCGCGCCGGAGCAGGTTATCTCTTATATCAATGAGAAAGCTGCCAGCGGAAAACGGGTCGGTGTGATCTGCACGGAGGAGACGAGGGAACGCTATCCGCGCGGGGATGTGAAGTGCGTGGGTTCGCGCAGGGACGAGCTCTCGATTGCGAACCACCTGTTTGCAATCCTGCGGGAATTTGACACGGACGGCGTGGAGGAGATTTATTCGGAATCTTTTGACGCGCCGGGGCTTGGGCAGGCGATTATGAACCGTCTTTTGAAAGCGGCGGGGCATCAGAGAGTCGATGTCACCGACAGATAACAGGAGGATAAAGAAATGGCGAAAGTAATGATTATGGATCATCCGCTGATCCAGCACAAGATTGGACTCATTCGCAGGGCGGAGACCGGCTCCCGGGACTTCCGGCTGCTGGTGGGAGAGATTGCAATGCTCATGTGTTATGAGGCGACAAGGGATCTGAAGCTGAAGGATGTGGAGATTGAGACGCCAATATGCGGCATGACCGCCAAAGAGCTGGCGGGGAAGAAGCTGGCGGTGGTGCCGATTCTGCAGGCAGGCCTTGGTATGGTGGATGGAATGTTGGCGATGATACCGGCGGCGAAGGTCGGCCATATCGGACTGTATCGAAATGAGGAGACTCTGGAGCCTGTGGAATATTACTGTAAGCTTCCGCAGGACTGTGCGGAGCGTGATGTCTTTGTGGTGGATCCGATGCTGGCGACGGGAGGCTCATCCGTGGCGGCGATCCAGATGCTGAAGGACAAGGGCGTGAAGAAAATTCGGTTTATGTGCATCATTGCTGCGCCGGAAGGTCTGGAGAGGATGAAGCGGGAACATCCGGATGTGGATATCTATGTAGGGGCGCTGGATGATCACCTGAATGAAAATGGTTATATCGTTCCCGGGCTTGGAGACGCGGGAGACCGCATTTTCGGAACCAAATAGGAGGAAACATGAGCGATAAAAGAACAGATTATATTTCGTGGGACGAATATTTTATGGGGATTGCGCAGCTGGCGGCCATGCGTTCCAAGGATCCGAACACACAGGTCGGCGCGTGTATTGTCAGCGCGGAGAATAAAATCCTGTCTATGGGGTATAATGGATTTCCGAAAGGGTGTGATGACGACGAGTTTCCCTGGTGCCGTGAGGGAGATCTCTACGACAGCAAGTACGCCTATGTGACGCACAGTGAACTGAATGCGATCTTGAATTATCGGGGCGGCGGATTGGACGGGACAAAGCTCTATGTGACGCTGTTTCCTTGCAATGAGTGCGCGAAGGCGATTATTCAGGCGGGGATTGGCGAGCTGGTCTATGCCGATGATAAATACGACGGAACGCCCGGGAATCTGGCATCCAAGCGCATGCTGCGCGCCGCAGGCGTGAAGGTGACACCTTACAAAAAGAGCGGGCGAACGATCAGCCTGACGGTATGACGATAAGATGGGGATAAGATAAGGAAAATACGAGGATAACAGGGGATAAAACGGGACTGCCGCAGAAATGCGGCAGTTTTCTTTTATAAAAGTCCCGTATTTCGTGATGTCTGTTTCATGAAGATTCTGGAAACAGGGAGGGGAAAATAGTGTTGGAGGATTCGTTAAAGAAGATAAAAGAATCGGAGGCAAGGGCGGAAGAGATGATGCAGGACGCGGAGACAAGAGCAGCTGAGATTGTGGAAGACGCGAAGGTAAAGGCACGGGGGATGAAAGAGGATACGTTGCAGAAGATAAAGACACGGAGCCGGGAAGCAGTCGCAGTTGCGCGGGCAGACAGCGATCGCCGGTTGGAGGACGCTGCTCGGCAGAGTGAAAGAGAGACAGCGGCGTTACGAGAGCTGGTTGCCCAGAAGAGAACGAAGGCAGTGGAGGAGCTTATTTCTTTATTGGTTTAAGATTTGCAGGAAAAAGAAGCCTTTAGCAGGTAAACCTGCACAGGTATGGAATAAACAGGCGAGGGAGGGATGCGGATATGGCAGTAATGCAGATGAAGCGGATCAATATCTGTGCGATGAAGAAAAACAGGAAAGCGATTCTGGAACGCCTGCAGGAGCTTGGCGCCATGGAGCTCGACATTCGGCTGGAGAACGACAGCGGATACGAGCGGCAGGATGCCAGTGGTTCAAAGGCGGCTTTTGAAAAACAGGCACAGACGGCGGACAGGGCACTGGAAATTCTTCAGGATTATGTGCCTGAGAAGGCGGGGATATTGTCGTCTCTCGTGGGGAAGCCATTGGTCGGGAGGGAGGCTTTTGAGGGCGCGGCGGCAAATCAGGTCGACTACATGGCCACAGCGAACCGAATTGTGTCGCTCGAGCGGCAGCTCGCGGAAAAGAAGGCGAGTATCCTGAAGGCGCAGATGCAGATGGAGTCGCTCACGCCGTGGCTGAGTCTGACAGTGCCGCTGGATTATGAGGGCACGAGGTTTACGAAAGTAATGATCGGCACGATGGCAGCCGGGATGGATCTGGAAAAGGTTCATGCATTGCTCGCGTGGGAAGCGCCGGAGGCGGACGTGCCGGAGGCAGATGTGCACATTGTCTTCGCAGACCGTGACTATAGCTATCTGGCGGTCATATGCCTGAACAGGGATGCGCAGACAGTCGAGACTGCGCTTTGTGCCGGGGGATTTGCGAGGCCGTCCCTGTTCACACACAGAGTTCCGGCGGAGTGTCACGACGCTCTGGCAAAGGAGATCGCAGATGCACAGGAGGAGGTAGAGCGTCTCGAGAAGGAGATCAGAGACTGTGCGGGAAGCCGTGAGGATCTGCGTGTAATCTCGGATTACTATCGCGTTCGCGCGGACAAGTATGAGTTTCTCGGACAGATCCCGCAGACGAAGACGACCTTCGCGCTCAGCGGTTATATACCGGCGGCGGTCGTGGAAAGTGTGGCGCGGGAATTTTCGGAAGAATTCGATGCAGATATCGAAGTGGAGGAGATCGGCGGGCAGGAGGAGGCTCCGATTCTGTTGAGAAATCATAAGTTTTCACAGAGCGTGGAGGATATTGTCGCATCCTTTGGTCTCCCGCGGAAGGGAGAGATTGACCCGACGACGGTGACATCGATTTTCTATGTGTTTCTTTTCGGCCTGATGCTCAGCGACGCGGCCTACGGAATTATTATTTCTTTGGCCTGCGGTGTGATGCTGCATAAATTTCCGCGGATGAGCGAGGGGATGAAGAGATCCATCCGGCTTTTCTTTTGGTGCGGCCTTTCGACGCTCTTCTGGGGCGTGATGTTTGGTGGTTACTTCGGCGATTTGCTTACCGTGGTGGGAAGAACCTTCTTTGGAGTCGAGTTTACGGTTCCGGCGCTGTGGTTCGCACCGCTCAATGAACCGATGCGGCTGCTTCTGTACTCGCTGCTGTTCGGTGTGATTCATATGTTCACAGGTCTGGCGCTGAGAGGCTATACCTGCCTTCGTGATCAGCGGTATCTGGATTTCTTCTGTGACTGTGTCCTCTGGTTCATGTTTTTGCTGGGACTGCTTGGAATGCTGCTTCCGACCGAACTCTTCGCGGGAATCGTAGGACAGCAGATTGCGTTCCCGGCAGCAGTGAGCACAGGAGCCAGATGTTTTGCAGTCATTGGCGCAGTCGGCATCCTGTTCATGGAGGGGCGGGATAAGCAGAATCCCGCCGTGCGGATCGCACTCGGCGCATACGGACTGTATGGCATCACGGGGTGGCTGAGCGATATTCTCTCCTACTCGCGCTTGTTGGCGCTGGGACTCGCGACGGGCGTTATCGCGCAGGTCGTGAACCAGATGGGCAGCATGGCTGGTGGAGGAATTGTCGGTGCACTCGTGTTCATCCTCGTATTTCTGATCGGCCACAGCTTCAATCTGGCGATCAACCTGCTGGGCGCTTACGTCCATACGAACAGGCTGCAGTACGTGGAGTTTTTCGGAAAATTTTACGAGGGTGGCGGCAGAGCCTTCGCGCCTTTCCGCTTTAAAACGAAATATGTGGATATTAAGGAGGAAAATAATTTATGTTAGCAAGTATCAGTGGGAATGGCTGGGCGCTGATCGGAGCGGCGCTTGCGGTCGCGCTCGCGGGCTGTGGTTCCGCAGTCGGAGTTGGTATTGCCGGTCAGGCGGCTTCTGGCGTTGTCACGGAGGATCCGGATAAATTTGCAAGAGTTCTGATCATGCAGCTGCTTCCCGACACGCAGGGCATCTACGGCTTGCTGGTTTCGTTCATTGTTCTGTCGAAAATCGGCCTGCTTGGAGGCGGCATGGGCGACCTCGAGGCCGGGGATGGCCTGATGATCCTCGCGGCCTGCCTCCCGATCGCGCTCGCGGGCTTGGTCTCTGCGATTTATCAGGGAAGAACCTCTGCGGCGGCCATCGGCATCATCGCGAAGAAGCCGGATCAGTTCGGCAGGGCGATGCTCTTTCCGGCTATGGTTGAGACCTACGCGATTCTGTCTCTTTTGATTTCCATCCTCGCGGTGACGAGCCTGTGATTGGGGTTCGGCCATGCCCGGTGTATGGTGTTTCGTTATCAGTGAGTGGTTTTTGGCCATGAAGCAGCAGGAAATCCTGAGGGGCAGAGGAGATTGAACTGCGATGGCTGAAACAGTAGTGGCTGAACAAAACAGAAAAGAAAGAGTTTCGATATGAGCGAATTGGAAAAGATAACAAAACAGATTCGGGAAGAAGCGAGAGCGGTGGCCGCAGAGCGGATTCGCGCCGCGCAGAAGGAGGCCGATGAGATTCTTGCTAGGGCGAGGGAGGAATGTGCGGTACTGGAAGCAGAAGCCGCGCAGAAGGACGCCGCGACGAGGAAAAATTATGAAAGTCGTGTGAAGTCTTCAGCGGAGCAGCAGCTTAGGGTGTCGCTGCTTGCGGCAAAGCAGGAGATCATCGCAGAAGTTCTTGAGCAGGCCTATGCGACTTTGAAAAGCGAGGATGCGCAGCGCTATTTTTTGACGATGGAAAAATTATTGAAAACCTATGCGCTGGCGGGAGCGGGAGAGATTTATTTCTCTGCGGAGGACCTTGTCAGGATGCCGCGGGATTTTGAAAAAAAGATTCAGGCGGCGGCCCGGGAGAAGGGCGGAAGCTTAAGCCTGAAAAAGGAGCCAAAAGATATCGAGGATGGATTCGTCCTCATCTATGGGGGCGTAGAGGAAAACTGTACTTTGAAGGCCTTGTTTCAGGCGAAGAAAGATCAGCTTCAGGACAGGGCAAACGAGATTTTGTTTCAGTAGGGATTAGTGTGAGAGAAAGCAGCTTTTTCAATACCATTTATGTTGTGAATGAAAACGCTGCGGAAGGGAGATCACGACGTCTGATACACAATATGCCTGTGCGGTGGCTCGAATCCGGGCACTGGAGGTTTCCCTGTTTTCCGCGGCAACCATCGAGCAGCTGATGGCCTGTGGGGATGAGGAAAGCTGCCTTAGGTTTCTTATAGACCACGGGTGGGAAGGGACGGATACGCCGCTCACCGGCGACGCGATTCTTGCCAGAGAGAAGGAGAAGACATGGAAGACAATCCAGGAAATGCATGTGGACATGCGCATATTCGATGTCCTATCATATGCCGACCAGTTTCACAATCTGAAAGCCGTGATCAAGGAGGTCTGCGCCGGAAGGCGCGGCGGAAAGATCTATGTAGAATCGACCGCGATCTCCGGTGAGGAGCTGACACAGATCATTCAGGAGAGGGACTATGATGCGCTGCCAATGAATATGCGCGAAGCTGCGAAGGAGGCGACAGAAGCGTTGCTTCGTGCGGGCGACGGACAGCTCTGTGACATCATCATCGACCGCACAGCGCTGGACGCGATCATGGCAGCGGGCAGGAATTCGAAAGTAAAGGTCATCCGCGCGTACGCAGAAGCTACGGTGGCCGTGGCGAATATCAGGATTGCTGTCCGCGCCGCAAAGACCGGGAAGTCAAGGGGGTTCCTGAAGCGCGCGTTGGCACCTTGCGACAGTCTGGACGTTGATTTGCTGGCGCAAGCGGCGCTGTCCGGCACGAACGCGGTTCTGGAGTATCTCGAAACCTGCGGTTACGCGGAAGGGGCGGAGGCGATCCGAGTTTCTTTATCCGCATTCGAGCGCTGGAGCGACAACTACATCATTCGAACGGTGCAGCCGCAGAAGTACAATGCATTTTCCGCCGGACCTCTGGTAGCGTATGTCATTGCAAGGGAAAATGAAATAAAAACGGTGAGGATGATTCTTATCTGTAAGCAGAACGGCTTACCTGATGCTTTCATCCGGGAAAGGATTCGGGAAATGTATGTATAAGATAGCGGTGATGGGCGCTTATGACAGTATTTACGGCTTTGCGGCACTGGGGCTGGATATATTTTCGGTATCCGATGTTCGGGAAGGGGAACGGCTGTTGCGGAGGCTGGCGGAGGGAGGCTATGCGGTGATCTATATTACGGAAGCGCTGGCCTCAGGCCTGACACAGGCGCTGAGCAGGTATCGGGGGCAAGCGTTTCCGGCGATTATTCAGATACCGGGCATTTCCGGCAATACAGGTGCGGGTATTGCAGGCGTGAAGAAGGCCGTCCGACAGGCGGTCGGCTCCGATATTTTGTTCGAAGAGAGAGGGTGAATCCGTTTAATGAGCAAAGGCACGATTAAGAAGGTGGCTGGTCCGCTGGTCATCGCGTCGGGGATGCGCGAGGCGAACATGTTCGACGTGGTGCGCGTTAGCGCGCAGCGTCTGATTGGTGAGATCATCGAGATGCACGGGGATGAGGCGTCGATTCAGGTTTACGAGGATACCTCCGGCCTTGGACCCGGCGAGCCGGTGGAATCCATAGGAATACCATTGTCGGTGGAGCTGGGTCCCGGCCTGATCAGCAGTATTTATGACGGCATCCAGCGACCGCTGGACGATATTATGAAAATTTGCGGCAACAATCTGAAACGAGGCGTGGAGGTTCCTTCCCTGAAGCGTGATTCGAGTTGGGATTTCGTCCCCACGGCGAAGGCTGGGGATGAGGTCGAGGCCGGAGACATCATCGGCACGGTTCAGGAGACAGCGGTCGTTGAGCAGCGCATCATGATTCCCTATGGCGTCAGAGGAACGATTAAAGAGATCAAATCCGGCGAGTTCAAGGTGGAGGAAGCCGTGGCGGTTGTAGCCACCGAAGAAGGTGACAAAGAGATCACGTTGATGCAGAAGTGGCCGGTTCGCAAAGGCCGTCCTTACAGGAAAAAGCTCAGCCCATGCATGCCGCTGGTCACCGGGCAGCGCGTGATCGACACCTTCTTCCCGCTCGCGAAGGGTGGCGTCGCGGCGGTGCCGGGTCCCTTCGGAAGCGGGAAGACCGTGATCCAGCACCAGCTTGCGAAGTGGGCGGATGTGGAGATCGTCGTCTACATCGGCTGTGGCGAGCGAGGGAATGAGATGACCGATGTTCTGAACGAGTTTCCGGAGTTGAGGGATCCGAAGACCGGCAGGTCACTGATGGAGCGTACCGTGCTGATCGCGAATACCTCCGACATGCCGGTGGCGGCTCGTGAGGCGTCTATCTATACCGGTATCACGATCGCGGAATATTTCCGTGATATGGGCTATTCTGTTGCGCTGATGGCTGATTCGACATCCCGCTGGGCTGAGGCATTGCGCGAAATGTCCGGACGTTTGGAGGAAATGCCCGGAGAGGAGGGATATCCAGCATACTTAGGTTCCCGTCTGGCACAGTTCTATGAGCGCGCCGGTCATGTGGTGAATCTTGGAAAGGATGGAAGAGAAGGCGCGCTGTCAGTGATCGGAGCTGTGTCCCCGCCGGGTGGTGATATCTCGGAGCCGGTTTCTCAGGCGACGCTGCGTATTGTGAAGGTATACTGGGGGCTTGATTCCGCCCTCGCTTACAAGCGTCATTTCCCGGCGATCAACTGGCTGACCAGCTATTCGCTCTATCTGGACAATATTTCCGGATGGTTTGACAGGAACGTATCGGAAGACTGGATGAAGAGCCGTCAGGAGATGATGTCGCTTCTGCAGGAGGAGGCAGAGCTTGAGGAGATTGTGCAGATGGTCGGCATGGACGCGCTGTCCGCGCCGGATCGTCTGAAGATGGAGGCGGCGCGCTCGATCCGTGAGGATTTCCTGCACCAGAATTCCTTTCATGAGGTGGACACCTACACCTCGCTGGACAAGCAGCTCCTGATGATGAAGCTGGTGCTCATCTGGTATGAGCAGTCCAGAGAGGCGCTGGAGGGCGGTGCAAGCCTGCAGGGTCTGGTCGGTCTGCCGGTTCGTGAGCAGATTGGCCGCTATAAATACACGGTCGAGTCTGATATCGAGGGAGTCTATAAAAAGATTCTCGCGGAGCTCTCCTCGGAGATCAGGGGAGTATGTGGAAAGGAGGACGTCTGAATGCCAAAGGAGTACAGAACCATTCAGGAAATAGCCGGACCACTGATGCTGGTGAAGGGTGTCCGAGGCATTACCTACAATGAGCTCGGAGAGATCGAGTTGGCGAACGGTGAGACCCACCGCTGCAAGGTTCTGGAAGTGAGCGGAACCGATGCGATGGTACAGCTTTTCGAGAGTTCGTCCGGTATTAACCTCTCTGATAGTAAGGTGCGCTTTCTCGGACACAGCATGGAGCTCGGTGTATCGAAGGATATGCTCAGACGCGTCTTTGACGGCATGGGGCGTCCTGCGGACGGCGGCCCCGAGATTTTACCGGCGAAGCGCATGGACGTCAACGGCCTGCCGATGAATCCGGTGGCCAGAAGCTATCCGGATGAGTTTATCGAGACGGGCATCTCCGCGATCGACGGTCTGAACACGCTGGTCCGCGGCCAGAAGCTGCCGATCTTCTCAATGTCCGGTCTGCCGCACGCGAAGCTGGCGGCACAGCTGGCCAGACAGGCGAAGGTTCGCGGAAAGGAGGAGGAGTTTGCTGTGGTTTTCGCAGCCATGGGTATCACTTTTGAGGAGTCGAATTACTTCGTAGAGAGCTTCCGGGAGACAGGAGCCATCAACCGTACTGTGCTTTTCGTCAATCTGGCGAATGATCCGGCTGTCGAACGCATTGCGACCCCGCGGATGGCGCTGACTGCCGCCGAATATCTTGCTTTCGAGAGGAATATGCACGTGCTCGTCATCCTGACGGATATCACGAACTATGCGGATGCGCTGCGCGAGATTTCCGCAGCACAGAAGGAAGTGCCGGGTCGTCGCGGCTATCCGGGTTACATGTATACCGATCTCGCACAGATGTACGAGCGCGCAGGTCACCAGAAGGGCAGTGCCGGGTCGATCACGATGATCCCGATCTTGACGATGCCCGAGGACGACAAGACACACCCGATTCCCGATCTGACCGGATATATTACCGAGGGTCAGATTATCCTGAGCCGTGACTTGTATCGCAAGGGTGTCAACCCTCCGATCGACGTGCTGCCGAGCCTGTCCCGTCTGAAGGATAAGGGCATCGGCGAAGGAAAGACTCGCGCGGACCACTCTGGCACGCTGAACCAGTTGTTTGCGGCTTACGCGCGCGGCAAGGACGCAAAGGAACTGATGACGATTCTGGGAGAGGCGGCGCTGTCCGATATCGACCGAATTTATGCGGAATTTGCCGATGAATTTGAGAAGCAGTACATCTCGCAGGGGTTTCGAACAGATCGTAGTATCGAGGAGACGCTGGACATTGGTTGGAAGCTTCTGTCCATCCTGCCGCGGAGCGAGCTGAAGCGTATCGACGACAGGTATCTGGATCTGTATTACGGGAAGAAGGAGTGAGAGCGCATGGCGTTCACACAGGTAAATCCGACACGCATGGAGTTGACGAAACAGAAGAAAAAGCTTGCGACGGCTGCCAGAGGGCATAAGCTTCTGAAGGATAAGCGGGATGAGCTGATGCGGCAGTTTCTTGATCTTGCGCGGGAGAACATGGCGCTCCGCCGGAAGGTGGAGGCCGATATCTGTGCGGCAAATCAAAATTTTGTCATTGCCCGGGCAGATATGTCTGAAGAGCGACTCCACACCGCGCTGATGGCGCCGAAGCAGGAAGTGTATCTCGACGCGTCCCGGAAGAATGTCATGAGCGTTGAGATCCCGGTCTTCGCATATAAAATTCGGATTGCTGATGAGAATGACATCTACTCCTACGGATTCGCTTTCACGTCCGGCGATCTCGACGACGCGGTGAAGTCTCTGGCAGACATTCTGCCGGATATGCTGCGTCTGGCCGAGATTGAGAAGGCCTGCCAGCTCATTGCGGCCGAGATCGAAAAGACCCGCCGCCGCGTGAATGCGCTGGAGCATGTCATCATTCCGGGGGCGCAGGCGAACATCAAATACATCTCGATGAAGCTGGATGAGAATGAGCGCGGGGCACAGATTCGGCTTATGAAGGTAAAAGACAGGATGCTTGAGGAAACACATCACTACTCCGAAAAAGAGGTCGGCTATGCTGTGCCGCTTAGCTGAAATACGGTCAGAAAAATGAATTGCCGCCGGGGTGAAAGACCCCGACGGCAGTTTTATGGACAATTTCAGGCAAATGGGAATCGTTCCGGCATGACGATTCCGGCGCGGCTCCGTATGGATGCGGCATGTATCTTCGCCTCCTGGATCAGAGACTCCTCGTCCAGCGTCAGGAGCTTTCTCTCCCGCATCAGCCATTTTCCATTGCAGATCGTGCTCTCGACATTGGTGGAATGCATGGAAGTCACCAGATTCGCCACCGGATCATGCATGGGCTGCATGCCCACAGAATCCGGATTGATAATGATCAGATCCGCCTTTTTCCCCGCCTCCAGACTGCCGTACAGCTCTCCGTCTTGAAGCGCGCGCGCGCCGTTGATGGTAGCCATACGCAGAATCTCCTGCGCTTTCACGACCGTGGAATCCAGCCGCCAGCCCTTGTGAATCAGGGAGGTCAGCCACATCTCGTCCACCATGTCCATGCGGTTGTTCGTGGGTGCGCCGTCCGTGCCGATGGATACGCAGATGCCTTCCCGCAGCATCCGCGGAACCTTGGCGAAGCCCAGCACGCGCATGGCGGAAGCCGGGTCATGGGATACCTTCACCTGATGATCCCGGAACATCTCCACTTCCTCATTCGTTAGCCACACGGTGTGAACTGCCAGCAGGTTTTTATCCAGGAAGTTCAGATCATGCAGATGGGTTACGGTCTGTACGCCCAGTTTTTCCTTCACATAATCTACCTCGGCTTTGCCCTCGGCGACATGCATATGGATGCCCACCTGATACTGATCTGCGAGTTCCTTCGTCCGCAGCAGCAGCTCATCCGTGGCATTGAGGATGGTGCGGACACCAAACCAGACTTCCACCCTGCCGTCCGCCGTCTTATGGAATTTTTTCAGGTCTTCTACCTGACGCGCGAGCTCTTCATCCGTGCTGCGCTGCCACGCTTTCGGAATCCCGTCTCCACAGTCCATGATGGAATTTGCCAGCTTCGCACGGATTCCCGCTTCCGTGATCGCCCGTGCCATTCCGGACACATACTGTCCGCCCGGTTCCGCAATGGCCGTCACACCCGCCCGGATCTGCTCTGCCGCGCAGAACAGCGTGGAGATATAGGAATCCTCCTCCGTCATATTGCTCTCGTAGGGCCAGATTCGGTCATGAAGCCAGGTCAGCAGATCCACGTCGTCTGCCAGCCCTCTGCCCAGCTGCTGGGAAGTGTGCACATGAGTGTTCACGAGACCCGGCATCACGATCCTCCCGCTTAAGTCAAGAACCTCGTCACAGGCTTTCTCGTCCGCCTCGAAATTTCCCACCTGAAGGATCCGATCGTCCTCAAAGAGCAGGCTGCCGTCCCGGTAGACCAGTCCTTCCTCGTTCATCGTCAGGATCATTGCGTGTTTGAAAAGTGTTTTCATTGTCCTGTATTCTCCTTTTTCTCATTCTGTACGGCAAAATGTTCGCCCGGCTTCTCTGGCTTCCACCAGCGCTTCCGTCATGATCTCGCTCTCCCGCTCCGGATGGAAATCGATCCCCTCCGCATAGATGCAGCGAAACTTCGGAATCCCGAACATCAGGCACAGAGCCCGGAAATATGCCGCGCCCTGCTCCATGGGGCCGTTTTCGTAGAAGCCGCCTCTGGTCGTAAGGAACAGAAGCTCCTTTGCCCGGCACATTCCATACATTCCGTCCGCATTACAGCCGAAGGTGACCCCGTCCAGAGAAATGTTCTCAATGTAAATCTTCACTATGGCGGGAACACTTAAGTCCCAGAAGGGCGCCGCCACCACAATCCGATCTGCCTCAGCGAATTGGTGGGCGAAGCGGAATCTGGGATGCGTGCGGTTCCCTTTCTCCAGAAGCCGCTGCCGTTCCTCAAAGAAATCGCCGACCAGAGGTTTCAGGGACATTTCCACGAGATTGAGCTGCTCATATTGGAGCGTTGGATTTGGCGTCTCCTTTAGTCCCTCCAGAAAGGCCAGCATCAGCTTCCGGGTTCGGGATTCACTGCCTCGGATACAGCCATTGATCAGTAAAAGCTTCATCGCCTGTTCCCTCTCTCAATAATAGACCTTTGCCTGGCCTTTTCCGCGCCGCACGATTTCTTTCTGCACCGCGGCTCCTTCGTCCAGAAGCGCGTTCACATCCATCGTCAGGCATCCCTGTTCCTTTAAGAAGACTCCGTCCACCATGGTATAGACCACGTTCGACGGCTCGCTGCTGTACAGGATTGCCGTGACCGGATCGTATACCGGCCAGGCGTTCGGCTTTTTCAGATCCCAGATCGCCAGATCTGCCGCATATCCGGCTTCGATCCGGCCGCTGTGGAAGGAGAAGGCCTTATGTCCGTTCATCAGGGCCTTCCAGACTTCTCGCGTCTCATAGTCGCAGGGATCCCCTTCCTTGAATTTGCCTGCCTGAGCGAAGCAGCGCGCCTGTTCACAGGGATTCAGTGTGTTGGAACTGGCCGCGCCGTCCGTGCCGAAGCTGTAGTGGAGTCTCTTTCTCTCCCGGAACGCCAACCCTGTCCCCATGGAAAACTTCATATAGGTTTTCGGACAGAATGCAAACCAGGTCTCTTCGCCCAGATACGGGAAATCCTCCTCCTCGATCCAGAGTCCGTGCGCCACCAGTACATTGCGCTTGAATACACCGGCCTCTGCCGCCATCGCGAAGGGCGTCTTTCCGTAGAGTTCCCGGCTTTGCTGTACCTGCTCGCTGGTCTCGGATACGTGCAGATGCAGCCCCAGATCCAGTTCTTCCGCGCGCTTTACGATCTTTTTCAGCGTGTCCGGCGGGCAGGTATAGGGAGCGTGCGGCCCCATGCGCAGGGATACGCGCCCGGAGATCCCGCGGTTTCGCTCACAGAAGGCGCTGACTTCTTCCAGCCGGTCTTCAAAATCCGGCGCGCTACCGAAGACAGTGGGCGCCAGATCCACGCGGATGCCGGTCTCCAACACCGCGCGCAGTACCGAATCCTCTTCAAAATAGTGATCCGCAAACACGGTGACGCCGCAATTCAGCATCTCTGCGACTCCCAGCTTTGTCCCTACATAGACATCCTCGGAGGTCAGCTTGCTCTCGTAGGGCCAGATGCGCTCGTTGAACCAGGCATCCGCGTCCACATCCTCCGCGATCCCCTTGAAGATATTCATGGCGCAGTGACAGTGTAGATTCGGAAGCCCCGGCGTGACATAGAGTCCCGTGCAGTCCACTATCTGGTCGTGATCCGTTTCCCGGATTGTTCCGCCGTCGTCAATTTTCTGAATCATTCCGTCTGCAACGGTAATATCACGGTTCTGCAGGAGCGCTCCTTCCTCCGTGATCACATTCGCCCGTTTTAAAAGAATTTTTTTGCCGGACATTTTACACCTTCTTTTCATATTTTTACTCTTATGGTATCATAAACGTAAAACAATTGTAAACATAGGGAGAACACTTCATGAAAAACGTACTCGTCATCGGCTCCACTGTGGTGGATATCATCGTAAATCTTCATCATCTTCCGAAAACCTGCGAGGATGTCCATGTGCTGAGTCAGTCCATGTCTCTGGGCGGCTGTGCCTACAATACTTCCGACATCCTGCGCAAATTTCAGATCCCATACACCCTGTTTTCCCCGGTGGGGACCGGTTTCTATGGGCGTTTCGTGCGGGAGGCGCTTGCCGAAAAGGGGATCGTGAGTCCGATTCCCACACCGGATATGGACAACGGCTGCTGCTACTGCTTCGTGGAGCACACCGGGGAGCACACCTTCATCTCCAATCACGGCGCGGAATATCAGTTTCGACCGGAATGGTTTCGGATTCCGGATCCGGAGAGCATTGACAGTGTCTATATCTGCGGTCTGGAGATTGAGGAGCCTACAGGCGTTCACATTGTCCATTATCTGGAAGAGCATCCCGCCTATACTGTCTACTTTGCGCCCGGTCCCCGTATTCTGAAGATCAGCGAGGAGCTGTTGGAACGCATTTTCGCGCTCTCTCCGGTTCTCCATCTGAACGAGACGGAAGCACTGCAGTACACCGGGTGTTCTACCGTGGAGCAGGCTGCCAGAGCGCTGTATGGACGGACCGGCGGGACGGTTATCGTCACTCTGGGTGAACGCGGCGCATACTTCTATTCCGATGAGGGACATGCCTATGTCCCCGGCACGAAAGCGCAGCAGATCGATGCCATCGGCGCGGGGGACGCCCATATCGGCGCAGTCATTGCCGCGCGCAAACGCGGAGCCTCCTGGCAGGAGGCCATTGCCGTCGCGGGCAGGGTCTCCGCCGCTGTGGTAGAAACAAAGGGAGCGCTGCTCCCCGATGAAGCCTTTCAGAAGCTTCAGTTTTGATAGGAATACAGCGCTTCCAGCCAGAATTTCTGTATTTTTTCGGTGTCGGCCTCCAGAAGTACGGTAACGCCGGAGCGTTTCTCCGGCTGAGCCCACTCCCGGAAATCGCAGACCGTCATGCCCCGGTTCTGCCCCTCGGAGCAGTCCACCTCCACCTGCATTTCACGTCCCCGGAACCATTCCGGGTGCATCAGCCAGGTGACCGTTACCGCGTCATGGATTGCCGCGATCGAACCCCTGCAATAGGGGCGGGAACGGAGATAGAAATCGGTCATTTCCCCGTAGGCGTGCACCACAGGATTCGGATTTTCCAACATTTCCCGGATCTGTGTCTCTGTAAATCCACAGTAATTTGTCACATCCAGTCCACACATAACGATGGGAATGCCGGAGTGGAACACGATCTGTGCGGCCTCTGGGTCTTGCCAGATATTAAATTCTCCGGTGGCAGTCACATTGCCGCCCACGGCCGCGCCTCCCATCAGGCAGATCAGGTCAATCCGTTTTTTCACTTGAGGGAAAACCTTCAGGAGCAGGGCAATATTTGTCAGCGGGCCGGTGGGTACCAGCGTTACCGTTTCTCCCTGCGGGAGTTTTAAAATAGTATCCGCCAGAAACACGACGCCCTGTTCGGAAGCAGGGGCTTTGCCCGTTTCCGGCAGAAGACAGTCGCCGAGACCGGTGCTCCCGCGTACATCCTCCGCCGGGATCACTTCCCGGATCAGCGGGGCGGCTGAGCCCCGCGCCACCGGTACATCCTTGATTCCAAGGAAATTCACGAGTTTCAACGCATTATTTGTCACCCGGTCAATCGTCTGATTCCCGGCCACCGTTGTGATGGCCAGGAGTTTCAGTTCCTCGCGGTGCGCGGCTGCAATCGCCAGCGCCACCGCATCATCGATTCCCGGATCGCAGTCCAGGATAATATTGCGTCTCATAAACCGGCCCTCTTTACTTCCCGGCCAGACTCTGCCTGCGTTTCATCACAGAGTAGCTGTACACACCCAGGCCGATCAATACGACCAGATACGGCAGCATCTGCACCAGCTGGTACGGGATCTCCGTCAGCTGCATGACGTTGGACAGGGCCTGGGAAGCGCCGAACAGCAGGGATACGGCAAAGGCTCCGATGGGATTGTTTCCGCCCATCGCGCTGGCAGCCAGTGCGCTGTAGCCGCGGCCGGATACCATTCCGGTTGTGAACATGTTCATATATCCGCCGGACATGAAGAAGCCGCCCATACTTGCCAGTACGCCGCTCAGGATCAGCGCCACATACTGTATTTTGCGGGAGCTGATACCCACGGATTCCGCCGCGTTCTTATTCTCGCCCACAGCACGGATCTTCAGGCCAAAAGGCGTCTTATACAGGAAGATGTGCATGATCACTACCGCAATCAGCGCCAGGTATACCATCAGGTTGTGTCCGGATATCAGATTTCCGATTACCGGAATGTCCTTGATGAGCGGAATCGCTATGGTCGGTGCTGAGAAGCTGCTGATGGAGGTGGACGAACCGCGGTCGCCCGACACAGCCAGCATCAGAAGCACCGTTCCGCCTTCCGCGATCAGATTGATGGCGATGGCCGCCAGAATCTCATCTGTTTTCAGGTTCAGCACAAAGAACGCCAGCAGCATTCCGATCAGGCCGCCCGCGATCATGGTCAGGATCAGGCCCGTCAGGAAATTTCCCGTTACAGACGTGAACAGCACGCCGAAGAGCGCGCAGAACAGCATGATGCCTTCCAGCGCCATATTACAGATGCCGGATTTCTGCGCTACAGAAGCTGCCAGCGCCGCAAAAAGGATCGGCGTCGTACAGCGGAGGATTGCGCTGAAGAAATCAGCGGAAAAAATCGTACTGAGCATTTACGCCACCCCCTCTTCTTCTTTTAATGCGGCCTTCGCTTCTCTGGCGATGATCTTATGTCTCGTACCGCTCAGGAACTGTTCCGCCACCACCAGCAGGATGATGATACCCTGCGTAATCTGGACGATTTCCAGCGTGACATCCGTGTACCGCGCCATGACCGAAGCGCCCGTCCGCAGATAAGCGATAAACAGCGCTGCCAGCGGCGTATGGAGCGGATTTTTGCGGGCCAGTGTACAGATGATAATTGCATCCCAGCCGTAGCCCAGAAGAGAGGTCCAGGTAAAGCGGGTGTAGATCGGGCTTAAGATCTCCACGCCGCCGCCCAGCCCGGCGATCAGTCCGCCGATCAGCTGCGACAGAAGGATAACCTTCACAATATTGATGCCGGAATAACGGGCGAAATCCTTATTCTCACCGGTCAGGCGCAGCTCATAGCCGAGCTTTGTCTTGTAGAGGAACACATAGCCCAGTACAGCGACGATCAGCGCAATGAACAGGCCGATATGTACGTTGGTGCCGCTGATGAGGGTGAGAAGCTCCGCGTTATCCGGGAACTTGTAGGAAGCGGAACCTTTGCTGGGATCCTGAAGGAAATACATCAGGATGAAGGTGCAGAACCACAGCGACAGGTAGTTAAGCATCAGTGAGGAGACCATCTCCGAGGCTTCCGTCTTGATCTTCAGAAGCGCCGGGATCATGCAGAAGAGGCCGCCCGCGACGGACGCCGCGATCAGCGCCACAACAATGTTGACTCCGGACGGGAGGGACAGCTGCAACACGATGGTCGCCGCTACCAGGCCGCCCAGATGGAATCCGCCGTCCGTGGCCAGGTTGATCTGGTTCGCGGAGAACATGATGCAGACACCGGTGCCTGTAAAGATCAGCGGGATCATGGACTCGATTACGTTGCAGAAGTTTCTCACGCTGGTAAAGGGTCCGGTCAGCAGGTAATAGATCGCGAGCAGAGGCTGATCGCTCAGGAAGAAGATAACCAGAAGCGAGATCAGAACTGCGATCACGATGGAAAAAAGCATACGGAATAATTCAAAATTTTTACTGTTCATTTACTACGCCCCCTGTTCTTCCTGGTGCTTCAGGCCCAGCATATACTGGCCGAGCTCTGCCTCCGTGACCTTTGACACATCGTCAAAGAGTCCGGCGAATTTCCCCTTGTACATCGCCGCCAGGCGGTCGCTGAGGGAGAAGACTTCGTTGAGATCCGCCGAGATGAGCAGCACAGCGCAGCCGGCATCCCGGAATTCCAGCAACCTTCTGCGGATGAATTCCGACGCGCCCACGTCCACGCCGCGGGTGGGCTGGTTGGCAATGATGATATCCGGTCCCGTGGAAAATTCTCTGGCCACAATCACCTTCTGGATATTTCCTCCGGAGAGCATCCCCACGTTCTGCTTATAGGACTTACATTTTACCAGATACTCTTTGATCAGCTCTTCGGTGCGCTCGGTGATGCGCTTCAGCTTCAGAAGTATTTTTCCGGAAAATTCGCTGTCCGTGTACTGATTGGAAAACATATTTTCCAGAATATTCAGATTTCCGGCGCAGCCGCTGACCATGCGGTCCTCCGGGATGTGCGCCACCTTCAGCTCCCGGATATCCTTGATACTGCTTTTGGCAATATCCTGACCCTTGAACTCGATGACGCCCTTGTAGTGCTTGTTAAGGCCGGTCAGCGTATCGATCAGTTCGGACTGTCCGTTGCCCTCCACGCCTGCCACGCCCAGAATCTCCCCGCCGCGCAGCTCAAAGGAGAGGTCGTCCACCTTCAGTACGCCCTGTCCGTTTCGCACAGACAGGTTCTTGACCTGTATTTTTACATCCGACACCTGTGCCGGCTTTTTATCGTCGAAAGTCAGGACCACGTCGCGACCCACCATCAGCCGGGACATTTCCTCTGTCGTGATGTCCTTCACTTGATAGGTTCCCATGCTCCTGCCGCTGCGCATGATTGTCGCGCGATCGCAGATTCGTTTGATCTCATCCAGCTTGTGAGAGATAAAGATGATCGTATGTCCATCCGCTTTCAGCTTCTCCAGCTGAATAAACAGTTCTTCTGTTTCCTGAGGCGTCAGCACCGCCGTCGGCTCGTCCAGGATCAGAATATCCGCGCCGCGGTAAAGCGCCTTCAGAATTTCCACCTTCTGTTTCAGGCCTACGGGAATCTCCTCCACCTTCGCCTTCACATCCAGATCGAAATTGTATTTTTCCGCAATTTCTGCCGCCGCGGAGACCGCCTGGTCCATATCGATAAACACACCGTTTTTCCGCGGCTCTACCCCCAGAATAATATTCTCCGCTACGGTGAGCGATGGAACCAGCATGAAGTGCTGATGCACCATACCGATCCCCTTGCTGATGGCGTCCTGTGGCGACTTGATCGTCGTCGCCTGTCCGTTCAGGACGATCTCTCCCTGATCGGGGCTCTCCAGTCCGAAGAGAACCTTCATCAGCGTACTTTTTCCGGCTCCGTTTTCGCCCAGCAGCGCGTGGATCTCACCTTTGACCAGGTCGAGACTCACATCCTCGTTGGCGACCACGCCGTTGGAATAGATTTTCATAATATGATTCATTTGCAGAACAATATTGTTTTCCAAATCAGCCACCTTTCCTTCTCCTGCCCCGTTTTTAGAATGTGTCCTCCGGAACGGGTTCTTTTCACAAAATGAGGCCGCCGCAAAAACAACCTTCTGATTGCATTTTGCGACAGCCCCGGTTTAAATCCTTACTCGATCTCGATGGTCGTGTCGACTACGATCTCACCGTCGATGATCTGCTGCTCCAGCTCATCCAGTGTATCGCGGATCTCCTGCGGAAGCATCTCCTCGTAGTGATCGTCCTTCACCAGCTCAACGCCGCCCTCTGCGAAGCCCATGATCGCGGTGGTGCCGTACTCCAGTGTTCCTTCCATATCTGCCTTGATAGCCAGAATCAGGGAGTTACCCACGTTCTTCAGAGCCGAAGTGGGGATATAGTCCGCATAATCCGGAAGCAGGGCCGCCTGATCGGAGTCCACGCCGAAAGCATAGTGACCGGTCTCGGCCGCAGCCTCGATCAGGCCAAGGCCGGCGTTTCCGGCTACGTTGAAGGCCACATCCACACCGCTGTTGAACTGCGCAAGCGCCAGCTCCTTGCCCTTCGCGGAGTCGGTGAAGTCACCGACAAAGGAGGTCACGATCTCGATCTCCGAATCGATGTCCGTCGCGCCCTGCGTATAACCCACGATGAAGTCGTTGATAACCGCGTTGTCCATGCCGCCGATCAGGCCGATCAGCTTCGTGGAAGCGTCGATGCCGTCAATGCCCTCGGTGGTCGTCAGCATGGCCGCAGCAGCGCCGACCAGATAGGATACCTCATTCTGCTTGTAGAGAATGTTGTAGATGTTTCCATAGTTGCCGTTCTCATCGAAATCATACTGCTCGTCAAAATACATGAACTTCTGATCCGGATACTGCTCGGCCGCGTTCGCCAGAGCGTCGCCCATCTGCCAAGTTCCGATGATGATGACATCCCACTCGCCGGAATCGCAGTAGTCAAGAAGCGTCGGCTCCCATTTGGATTCGTCGGACGCATCGCCGCCCATCTGTTCAACCTTGAAGGTGAACACGTCAGATCCCAGCTCCTCCTCCAGACTTGTCAGACCTTCGTTCGCGGAATCATAGAACGACTTGTCGCCCAGCGTACCGTTCAGCAGCAGAGCCGCCTTGTAGGTCTCGCCGGTGGATTCCGAGCTCTCCGAATCGGAGTCTTCGCTCGTCTCGCTGGTGGTACTGGTGGTACTGGTTGAACTGGAACTGGAGCCGCAGGCAGCCAGGGATATCGCCATGGACGTGACCAGCAGCATTGCTAATACTTTTTTCATATTAGACTTCCTCCTTCTGTTTTGCATCTAAGATGCTATTTAAAGTATCGTCGGTCAATTCGTCCAGTGTGATTTCCCGCTGACCGCGCATATATGTGATCAGCTTCGAAAAGGCCGGATGAATCAGCCGTTTTGGAATGATACGCATTCCCTTTTGAATTGCCAGAACCGGCATAATCATGCCCGCGTTACAGTCTACGTCCACGCCGCACATGGTGATGATGTGGAGCGTTTTCTCGTAGTCGCCGTCCCCATAGTAAAGTGCGATCACTTCACAGCAGGCGTTGGGGTAGGCGTGAATCCAGTTATATTTCTGATACCGCTCTTCACAGTCGTGGAGAGCCGCGTGCCAGTCTTCATATTTCCTGCAGCAGTTCCAGGCGAAGGAGACTACGGAATAGTACTCGCTGTCAGCAGGGATCAGCGCAATAGCCTGCCTGAGAATCGTGTGGATGTCGTCCTCCACAAAGGCCAGCGACGTCATCACCGCGTTGAATACTTCTCCAAGGATGCCGTTGTTTGCATGGGCGATCTCTCCGTCCGACCATGCGAGCTTCGCCGCCTGATACGCGTCCCCGGGAGCCACCATACCGCAGATTCCGCCCTTCATCTGGGCTCCGATCCATTCGTTGAACGGATTCTGGAATGTGCCGCTCTGGGGCGGCAGGATTCCGGACTTGATGCTGCGCAGTGCCAGCTCCTCCGCGGACCAGCCGCAGGGTATCAGGCCTGCCCAGGAAAGGGCAATCTCCTTTGAGGTGACCGAATAGCCGTGACGGGAGAAGGCATCCAGAAACGCCAGCTCGTAGGTGATATCGTCGTTGTAGGTATTCGGCTCCCGCAGATAATCATGGACTTCGCCGAAGGCCTGATAGAGATTCTCACTGGTATAGCCCTCCACCATCGTCCCCATGGCTCCGCCGATCATCTGGGAAAGCCACGCAGCCTTCAGCCTGTCCCGGAATTCCGGCGCGGATACGTCTACGTTCCGCTTTTTCAGAAAGACGACCTTTTTCTCATAGTCCGCGAAAGAGGTGTAAGCGGTATAAGTCCAGTAGTCGGAGTTTTCATCCCACTCTGCGTGGTTCAGCTCATAATGAAGCTCTGCCGAGATCTCATGCAGCCGCACGAAATCGCCGGTATCACGCAGCTTCAGCCCCTCTTCCAGAAGCTCATAGGCGCGGTCGCTGCAGCGGTATCCCCGGTTTTCCAGCGCCTGCATGGACGCCGCCATGATGCATTCCGGCGCTCCGGAGCCAGGCACGCGGCTGCCCCAGTCCAGGCTTAAAAGCTGGTCATAAAAGTTTGAGGTATCCAGGTTTGCTGTCCAGGTCTGTTCTTCTTCCTGTCTTACGACAGGCTTCGCCTTCCGATACAGGTCTCCCGTGATCTCCCAGGCCTTTTTCATACGTTTGCCGCCACTTCCAGAGCAACCTTTATCATATTTTTAAATCCTGTCTGCCGCTCCTCGGTTGTCATTTCTTCCTTCGTGACCATGGAATCGGAAACGGTGAAGATACTCAAAGCGTTCACCCCGGCCCGTGCCGCATTGCAGTACAGCGCGAAACTTTCCATCTCAGCTGCCATGATACCCATCTTCGTCCAGTCCTTCCACTCTTCTACATCATTATAGAAAATATCGGAGGACAGCACGTTCCCGACCACATAGGGGAAATTGTTCGCCTTCGCCGCCTCTACTGCAAGGCTCAGAAGCTCGTAGCTGGCGATCGCGGAAAAGGTGCCGGGCAGATGATACTGATGCGCATAGTTGGTATCCGTGCTGGCGCCCGCCGCCATGACGATGTCTCCCAGCTTTACATTCGGAACCATCGCTCCGCAGGAGCCGATGCGGATCAAGTTTTTCACCCCATACATATGGATCAGTTCATAAGAATAAATTCCGATGGATGCACAGCCCATGCCGGTGCCCATGACGGAAACTTTCTTTCCTTTATAAGTCCCCGTAAAGCCGAACATGTTCCGGACAGAGTTAAACTGCACGGCATCTTCCAGAAAATTCTCGGCGATGAACTTTGCGCGCAACGGGTCGCCCGGCAACAGGACGGTTTCAGCGATGTCGCCGACCTTTGCAGTATTGTGTGGTGTTGGCATATCGTTTCTCCTTTCCTTGTGGCCGTATCGCGTCCGAAACAGCCAGATATATATGCTCTATTATAAGAATACCACAGGAAAAGTAAAATTTCCATAAATACATTAAATTTTTGTAAAAAACAATGCTAAAATCAATAAATCGTTTGTATAAACCTCCGTGCTGCTTTATAATAAATACTTATTCAGAGGTTTATTTCATGCAGGGGAGGAATTGCCAC
>JAJQBC010000009.1 GCA_021203465.1 Lachnospiraceae bacterium
ATTCAATCGCTATGGATTTTTTAGGTGTTCAACTTCATTTTACAATCGACCTAACGCTTTCTTTTACTTATGTAAATGGAAAATTTTGTTATTTCAGGCAATTTTCACACTTTGCATTGCTGAAACCAGATATTTTCGATATAATATGTCTGGCAGGAAAGGTTTTCATATGAAAAAAGAAGGTTACTACTCCTCCGGCGAGTTCGCGAAACTCGCCCGGGTGACACTGCGGACGATCCGCTATTATGACAAACAGAATATTCTGAAGCCGTCGCTCGTGACCGAATCCGGAGCGCGCTTCTATACGAAGGAGGATCTCGCCCGGCTCCAGCAGATCCTGCTGCTGAAATACCTTGGCTTCTCGCTCGACGACATCCGCGAGATGACCGTGGCGGACGCGGACTATCATCTGATGCTCGATTCCCTGCACATCCAGCTCAAACTGGTGCGGGATCGAATCGAGCAGATGCAGCTCGTCGAGAATGCGATCCGCAGCACCGCGGCCGCCATTCAGGACGAACGGTCCGTGGACTGGAGCCGCATGCTCGAACTCATCCACCTGACCGGCATGGAAAAAAGCCTGAAAAACCAGTATCAGGATGCCTCCAATATCTCCGCCCGCATCAATCTGCACAGCCTCTGCTCACAAAACCCCGAGGGCTGGTTCCCCTGGATTTTCCGCATGTGCGATCTAAAACCGGGTATGCAGATTCTGGAGCTCGGCTGCGGAGACGGGACGCTCTGGACCTCCAATCTCTCCCGCTTGCCCGATGAAATATCCATCACGCTCTCTGACCTCTCAGAGGGCATGCTCCGCGACACCAGACGTTCGCTCGGCGCGGAAAATGAACGTTTTTCCTTCACAGCCTTTGACTGTGCCGATATCCCCTTTGAAGATCAGCGCTTTGACCTTGTCATCGCAAACCATGTGCTTTTCTACTGCGAGGACATCCCCCGCGTCTGCATGGAAGTGCGCCGCGTGCTGCGCCCTGACGGACGCTTCGTCTGCAGTGCCTACGGCTCCGCCCATATGAGAGAAGTCAGTCAACTCGTGCGAGATTTTGATGAGCGGATTGTATTGTCCGCGGAACGGCTCTATGAGAAATTCGGTCGCGAAAACGGAGAATCCATCCTGCGCCCCTTCTTCGAGAATGTCGAATGGTACTCCTATGAAGACTCTCTGTCAGTCCATACGCCGGAACCGTTGATCTCCTATATCCTGTCTTGCCACGGCAATCAGAACCAGTATATTCTCAACCGCTACAACGACTTCCGCTCCTTCGCCAAAAAGCGAACCGACCGGGGATTTCGCATTACCAAGGACGCGGGACTGTTTCTTTGCAAAAAAAAATTCTAAAATCTTTATAAAAACCCTTGAAGGTGACCATGCGTCACCTTTTATACTGTATAGTATCAAAATGAAGGGGGATATTCTCTACATGAAAGGAATCATTCTGGCCGGCGGTTCCGGCACACGCCTCTACCCGCTCACCATGGTCACGTCGAAACAGCTGCTTCCTATCTACGACAAGCCGATGATCTATTACCCGATGTCCGTACTCATGAGCGCCGGCATCCGGGATATTCTGATCATCTCAACACCGCAGGATACGCCGCGTTTCCGGGAACTCCTCGGCGACGGCAGCCAGTTCGGCGTAGATCTTTCCTATGCGATACAGCCAAGCCCGGACGGACTGGCGCAGGCTTTTATCATTGGCGCAGACTTCATTGGCTCAGACACTGTCGCGATGGTGCTCGGCGATAATATTTTCGCCGGACACGGCCTGAAAAAACGCCTGCGCGCTGCTGTGCAGAACGCGGAATCCGGCAAGGGCGCGACTGTCTTCGGCTACTATGTGGACGACCCGGAGCGCTTCGGTATCGTGGAATTCAACGCCAAGGGCAAGGCCATCTCCATCGAGGAGAAGCCCGCGAAGCCAAAGAGCAACTACTGCGTCACCGGCCTCTATTTCTACGATAACCGTGTCGTCGATTACGCGAAGAACCTGAAGCCGAGCGCGCGCGGCGAGCTCGAGATCACCGACCTGAACCGCATCTACCTCGAGAACAGCGAGCTGAACGTGGAGCTGCTCGGACAGGGCTTCACTTGGCTCGACACCGGCACGCATGAAAGCCTCGTCGACGCCACAAACTTCGTGAAGACGATGGAGACACACCAGCACCGCAAGATCGCCTGCCTAGAGGAAATTGCGTACCTGAACGGCTGGATCACGCGCGAGGACGTTCTGAAGGTCTACGAGGTGATGAAGAAGAACCAGTACGGCCAGTACCTAAAGGACGTGCTTGACGGCAAATACGTGGATATACTGCATTCATAAGGAGGAAAGCATTTTGAACATCATTGTCACCGGCGGAGCCGGATTTATCGGAAGCAATTTTATTTTCCATATGTTGAAGAAATATCCGGACTACCGGATCATCTGCCTTGACTGCCTGACCTATGCGGGCAACCTCTCAACACTCGCTCCGATCATGGAGAAGCCGAACTTCCGCTTTGTGAAGGAGAGCATCACCGACCGTGAGGCCGTCTACCGCCTTTTTGAGGAAGAGCATCCCGACATCGTCGTGAATTTCGCGGCAGAGAGCCATGTGGACCGCTCGATCGAGAATCCGCAGGTTTTCCTCGACACGAACATCATCGGGACGAGCGTTCTCATGGACGCCTGCCGCAAATACGGCATCACGCGCTACCATCAGGTCTCGACCGACGAGGTCTACGGCGACCTGCCACTCGACCGGCCCGACCTCTTCTTCACCGAGGAGACGCCGATCCACACGAGCAGCCCCTACAGCTCTTCGAAGGCCGGCGCGGACCTGCTCGTGCTCGCCTACTACCGCACCTACGGCCTGTCGGTCACAATCAGCCGTTGTTCCAACAACTACGGTCCCTACCATTTCCCGGAGAAGCTGATCCCGCTCATGATCGCGAACGCGCTGAACGACAAGCCGCTGCCCGTCTACGGCAAGGGAGAGAACGTCCGCGACTGGCTCTACGTCGAAGATCACTGCAAGGCGATCGACCTCATCATTCACAAAGGCCGCGTCGGCGAGGTCTACAACATCGGCGGACACAACGAGATGCGCAATATCGATATCGTGAAAATCATCTGTAAGGAGCTCGGCAAGCCCGAGAGCCTGATCACCTACGTTACCGACCGCAAGGGCCATGACATGCGCTACGCGATCGACCCGACGAAGATTCACGAGGAGCTTGGCTGGCTGCCCGAGACAAAGTTTGCGGACGGTATCAAAAAGACAATCCGCTGGTATCTCGACAACCGCGAGTGGTGGGAGACGATCATCTCCGGCGAGTACCAGAACTATTATGAGCGGATGTACGGGAATCGTTAGACAAAGAATAACGGTTCAAAACCGCAAACCGCCTTATTCGGAAGCATATGCCGCTCTGAACTGCTACCGTAAAGAAAGTGAGGAAACCGAAAATGAAAATATTTGTTACCGGCGTGGGCGGACAGCTCGGCCACGATGTCATGAATGAACTGGCAAAGCGAGGCTACGAGGGAGTCGGCTCCGACATCGCGCCCGCGTACAGTGGTGTCGCGGACGGCACGCCTGTTACCGGCATACCCTATGTGCAGCTCGACATCACGGACAGGGCTGCCGTCGAAAAAATATTGGCTGAAATACGACCGGATGTCATCGTGCACTGCGCGGCCTGGACCGCCGTCGATCTGGCCGAGGACAACGACAAGATCGAGAAAGTCCGTCTCGTCAACGTCTGCGGCACAGAAAATATCGCGCTCACCGCGAGAAAACTGGACTGCAAGATGGTCTACCTCTCGACTGACTATGTCTTCGACGGACAGGGAACGGATCCCTGGCAGCCGGACTGCAAGGATTACAAGCCGCTGAACGTCTACGGCCAGACCAAGCTGGACGGCGAACTCGCCGTGGCGGGCAATCTTGAGAAATATTTTATCGTCCGCATCGCCTGGGTCTTCGGCGTCAATGGGAAGAATTTTATCAAGACGATGCTGAACATCGGGAAGACGCACGATCGTCTCACCGTCGTAAATGACCAGATCGGCACACCGACCTACACCTACGACCTCGCGCGGCTGTTGGTCGACATGATTGAGACGGAGAAGTACGGCTACTACCACGCGACGAACGAAGGCGGCTACATCAGCTGGTATGAGTTCGCCTGCGAGATCTTCCGGCAGGCCGCCGCACTCGGACATGCGGAGTACGACGCGGAGCATCTAACCGTGGTGCCGGTCATGACCGCCGAGTACGGGGTGTCGAAGGCCGCACGGCCCTTCAACAGCCGGCTGGATAAGCGGAAGCTGGTGGAGAATGGATTTACGCCGCTGCCGACGTGGCAGGACGCGCTGGAGAGGTATCTCAGGGTAATAGAGTTTTAGTTTCCGGGTGGCAAAGGGGTACTGCGTTCAGAGCCGCAGGCCGCATGGCAAAGGGTTACTAAGTTCAGAGCCGTAGGCCGCATGGCAAAGGGTTACTAAGTTCAGAGCCGTAGGCCGCAGACCACCTGCTTCGCAGGCTATATGCCGCCTTCGGCGTCATATGTCTGCGGCTCGCCGGGCGTTCCGCCCGGCACAGAATAAAAAAGCAGCCTCATGCGAATAAATTCGCATCGGCTGCCTTTTTTATTCTGCTGCTGCTCTGAACTTTAGACTTCGAACATCATTTCCCCATAGGTCGGAACCGGCCAGTGCTCGCGATCTACGATAGTTTCGAGTTCGTCGACCGGAGCGCGCAGCGCCGCCATCGCCGGGAGGATGATATCGTGGTATTCCTTCGCGGTGCTGACCTTCTCGACCTTCTCCTTCAGATCGTCGAGCGCCTTCTGCGTCTCTGCCAGCAGCGAGCTCGCCTTCACGAGGATCTCCTGCTGCGCGGAGGTATCGGCCTGCGCGTAAGCGCCCTTGACCGTGCTCATGGAAGAAGCCACGCTGTTGACGAAGGAAATCACCGCCGGGATATACAGCTTGGAAGCCATATCGATCATCGTCCGCGCCTCGATATTGATCAGGCCGGCATACTCTTCCAGCTTGATCTCGCGGCGGGCGGTCAGCTCATGCTCCGTCATAACGCCCAGCTTTTCAAACATCTCCACCGTGCTCGGGCTCGTATAGGCCGGGATCGCGTCCACGATCGTCTTCATGTTCGGAAGGCCTCTCTTCTCGGCCTCGACAACCCACTCCTCTGAGTAGCCGTCGCCGTTGAACACGATGTCCTTATTTTCTTTCATTACTTTATAGATATAGTCGATCGTCGCCTTCTCGAAGTCCTCGGCACCTTCCAGTGCATCGCAGGCCTTGTTGAAAGCCTCAGCCATCATCGAATTCATGACCGTGTTCGCGTCGCCGATGGACACAGACGAAGCCACCATACGGAACTCGAAGCGGTTGCCCGTAAAGGCAAAGGGTGAGGTGCGGTTCCGGTCGGTCGGGTCCTTCGGCAGCACCGGCAGTGTGCTGACGCCCAGATCGAGCACTCCTACATGCGAGCAGGGCAGCTCGTCGAAGGGTACGCCCGCCACGATCGCGTCGACGATCTCACCGAGCTGGTCGCCCATGTAAATCGAGATGATCGCAGGCGGCGCCTCGTTCGCGCCCAGACGATGATCGTTTCCGGTGTTGGAGGCCGCCGCGCGCAGGAGCAGCGAATGTTTCTTCACCGCCTCCATCAGGCAGGCGAGCACCAGCAGGAACTGCAGGTTCTTGTTCGGCTCCTTGCCGGGCTTGAAGAGGTTCACGCCGTTGTCGGTGCCGAGCGACCAGTTGTTGTGCTTGCCGGAGCCGTTGACGCCCGCGAAGGGCTTCTCATGCAGCAGGCAGGCAAGGCCGTGCTCAGTCGCCGTGCTCTTGAGCACATCCATCACGAGGAAGTTGCTGTCGAGCGCCGCGTCGGATGGCGCAAAGATCGGAGCGATCTCATGCTGTCCCGGAGCGACCTCATTGTGCTGGGTCTTTACGGTAATGCCGAGCTTCCAGAGCTGCTCGTCGACATCAGCCATAAACTCCGCAATGTTCGTCTTTAGCGGTCCGAAATACTGGTCCTCCATCTCCTGCCCCTTCGGAGCCGGAGCGCCGAACAGCGTGCGTCCCGCGTATACCAGATCGGGTCTGCGCAGATAGTTCTCTCTGTTGATAATGAAATACTCCTGCTCCGGTCCCACATAGGAGCGAACCTTCTTCGCGTCCAGATTTCCAAACATTCTCACGAAGCGGACGCCGGCCTTGCTCACCGCGTCGCAGGCCTTCAGAAGCGGCGTCTTCGTGTCAAGCGAATCTCCGGTGTAGGAGCAGAATGCAGTCGGAATGCACAGGATACCGTCCTTCACATAGGCCGGTGACGACACGTCCCAAGCCGTGTATCCTCTCGCCGCGCAGGTGGCGCGCAGACCGCCAGACGGGAAGGAGGACGCATCCGGCTCACCCATCATCAGATCCTTTCCGGAAAAGCTGTTCTCGATCTTGCCGCCCTCCGGGATATCCGCGAAGGAGTCGTGCTTCTCCGCGCCGATGCTGACGATATACGGCTGGAAGATGTGCGTGTAGTGCGTCGCGCCCTTCTCGATCGCCCACTCCTTCATCGCCTTCGCCACGATGTCCGCGAGTTCGAGCGTAACCTCGCCGCCCTCGTCCATCAGCTTCAGCATCTGCTTATAGGTTACCTCCGGCAGCCGCTCCTTCATGACTGCCTCGTTGAATACGTCCTGTCCGAATACTTCAGCAACATTTACACTCATACTTTTCTCCATCCTTTCCCTTTTCTATCGCGAAATAAAAAAAGATGCTCCACTCCGTATGTGGAACATCCTCGTTCGCATCCAGTACCTTTCACTGTTTCCTGTAGCATACACGATACACCGTAAAAATGCAAGTATTTTTTTATTTTTCGTGATTTTTTTCAGTTTCACCCTGCCATATATCGCAGCTTTCGTGATTTTAACTCAATGCAGAATCGCTCCGAGCACTCCGTAAGAGACCACCGACATGATCACAGCTGCGAGCGCGATGCCGAGCAGCGCCGCCGGGAAGGCCTTGCGGAATTTCATACCGAGCAGCGCCGCGATGAGACAACCCGTCCAGGCGCCGGTACCGGGCAGAGGAATACCGACAAACAGTGCCAGTCCCCAGAACTGGTATTTCTCGATCTGATCCTTCTTGCTCATCGCGCGGTTCTCCAGCTTTTCCACAAAAGGGCGAAATACTTTTGTTTTTTTCAGCCTGTCGAAGACCGGTGTGATGAGCAGCAGAATGAACGGGACCGGAAGAATATTTCCGATCACGCAGATGATGAGCGCGCGCATATATTCCACATTCAGTACGGAGGCCGCCAGCAATCCGCCGCGCAGCTCCAGAATCGGAAGCAGCGAAATAACAAATATGATCAGCTCCTTCGATGTCTTTCCGCTCAGCAGATCGATCACCCAGGTCATCAATGTTTCCATCCGTTTTTTCTATCCTTTCGTATAATTCCGCAGGAAGCGGTATAATGTCTCCATCTGTTCATCTGTTCCGATCGTCACGCGCAGATAGTCGTCGATCCGCGGCTGCGCGAAATAACGCACATAAATGTCTGCCGCACGCAGCGCCTCGAAGAGTTCCTTTGCCCGCAGCTCCGGGTGCGTGATGAAAAGGAAATTCGCCATGGAATCCGGAAAACGAAAGCCCATCCCTTTCAGCACTTTCTTCGCATTCTCACGCGTCTTTATGATCTTCTGCGTCGTCTCCTGAAAATACGCCTCATCCTCCAGAGCCGCCACGCCGCAGGCGAGCGCTGCCCGGTTCATTGTGTAGGAGTTAAAAGAGTATTTCACATCGTTCAGGTAACGAATCAGCGCAGGATTTCCGACCGCAAAGCCAATCCGCATTCCCGCCAGAGAACGAGATTTGGAAAATGTCTGTACAACCAGCAGGTTATCATATTTCTCCACCAACGGCATCGCGGAATGCGCGCCAAAATCCACGTAAGCTTCGTCCACAATCACAACCACGTCCGGGTTGCGCCGGATAATTTCCTCCACATCCTTCGCGGCCAGCTCCACGCCGGTCGGCGCATTCGGGTTCGGGAAGACGATACCACCGTTCTCACGGAAATAGTCCTCTTTTCGGATGCCGAAAGCCGCGTCAAGCGCCACGAGCTCATAGGGAATGCGAAACTCCTCCGCCCAGACCGGGTAGAAGGAGTAGGTGATATCCGGAAACAGAATGGGCTTCTCCGAATTAAAAAAAGTCATAAAAGCCATCGCCAGCACATCGTCGGAACCGACGCCGACAAAAATCTGTTCGGGCGACACGCCATATTCCCTCGCCAGAGCGCCTGTCAGCGCTGAGGCCGTCGGGTCGGGATAGCGCAGCAGCTCATCCCTCCTGATCGCCTGCAGTGCCTCCCTCACACCCGGTGCGGGAGGGTAAGGGTTCTCATTTGTATTCAGCTTGATCATATCCGGCCTGTTCGGCTGCTCGCCCGGTGTATAGGGCGTCACCCGCCGGATGTTCGCTTCCCATTTTCTCATGTTACTCTCCATTTCACCACTTTTTCCCTGAAGCTATTAGTTCTGAGCGGCGTGCGTTTTTGCAATACCGCGGACTCGATCAGGAGACCCGCAGGCGTGCGTGGCCCTTCTCAACCAGAAAAGCAGGATGGTAGGATTCCTTCGCCCTTCTGAGTCCCTCGTCGCCGGTGTCATCCTCGCGATTTACATAGCGGTACCCAGAGACCTCATGCTCCAGAAACTGCTGGTTAATCATCGGATAAGCGCCTCTCACATCCGCGTAGGCCTTCTCGATATGCACGACGAAGGCGTCGCTGCTTCCGATCGGCTCGCCGAGCGTGAAGGCTACAATGCGACCTTCGGCCCGCAGCAGTCCTCCCTTAAGTCCCAGTTCCTTATAGAGGCGCAGCGAGTTCATCGATACACACATCTCCTGATTCTTTTCCAGATCCGCCTCACAGCCATTCTCCACACGCCATTGCAAGGCCATCTGGAAGCATTCCTCCACATTGTCGTCGGTGATCGGCTCATAGCCCCAGTCCGGATACTGCGCTTTGAACTGGTTGATATGATTTTTCTTCCCGTGATATTTCTTACCGGAAAGTCGGATCAGCTTCTCAGTCTCATATACATAGTCCGCGTAATCCCGCACCCATTCAATCTCAAACCGTCCCGGGAAATACTGTTCCAGCGCCTCGGCGTCCTTTCTGCTAAGAGAGTGCATCTGAAGCGGGCTGCCGACAGCCCGAGCCTCAGACATCAGACGCTCCAATACAGCTCTGCAGTCCCCCTCACCGATCGGGAAGGTGTAGGAGTAAGAGCCCTCATAACCGCTCCGAAATACGAGCAGCCCGTCGATCTCCGCCCACATCGCATTGTAAAAGCGGGACCAGAGATAAAAATTTGCAAAGGTCCACTCGCAGCTGTAACACTGCAGCTCATCAAAATAGCTCTGGATCAACTCACGGTCCGCAAGCTCCGGCTTCTTGAATGAAATTTCTTCCATCAGTCAAACAGCCTCTCTTTATAAACTCCCGCGTCAATCAGCTCTCGGAAGGAGCGGACAACCAGCGGCTTGTCCTCCTTATAGGTGACGCCGAACCACTTATCATTCGACGGGAGAATGGCCACGTCTGCCCTCTTTTCCTGAATCAGCTGATCCACTACCGTGGGAATCAGATATTCACCCTTCATCGGATCGGAGAGACTCTTTAGGTACTCCGCAAACCCACTCTCCAGCACATCAAAAATCTCCGGCGTGAATCCCCACATATTCATCGAAACCAGACGATCACCGGCAAGCGGTGTCTGCGTGCCGTCCGCGTTCTGCACCGCCGCGCCATCGGCGGTCTTCACGATATTTTTCGTCTCGTCAACACCGATGAGGCGACCAGCCTCGTCCTGACTGCAAATGCCTCTGGTCACACCGCCATTTTCGCTTAACGTGTTCCCGAGCTTGAAACCTGCCATACAGAAGTCCAACTTGTCAGTTGTCGGCCGTTCCTGCGCCAAATAATCGTGCACCTTCACAAAGGCTTCTTTTCCGTAATAATCATCCGCGTTGATGACCGCAAAGGGTTCCTTCACGACATCCTTGCAGCAGAGAATCGCCTGACCGGTGCCCCATGGCTTCGTCCTGCCTTCCGGATTCGTAAAGCCCGCGGGTAGATCATCGGCCTCCTGAAATACATAGGCCGTCTCGGCCACTTTCTGTATCCTCGCACCGATGATCTCCTGAAAATCCTTCTCGATATCCTTGCGGATGATGAAAACGATCCGGTCAAATCCGGCCTCCAACGCGTCGTGGATCGAGTAATCCATAATGATCTCGCCCGACGGCCCTACCGGCTCCAGCTGCTTGATGCCTCCTCCAAAACGGCTCCCAATCCCCGCGGCCATCACGACCAGTGTTGTTTTTTTCATAGCGCCCTCCTTCGCATTCTACATGACGCCCTTCATCGCGTCGATGACTTTTTCAACATATTGTTCACAGAGATCCTGCGTTGTGGCTTCCACCATCACGCGCAGCAACGGCTCTGTACCGCTCTCCCTTACCAGAATCCGCCCCTCGTTGCCGAGCATCCGCTCCACCTCCGCGATGGATGCCTGCACAGCGGGATGCGTGAGCACTGCCTGCTTGTCAGTCACACGCAGATTGCGGAGAAGCTGCGGGTAGATCTGTACCTCCGACGCGAGCGTTCCCAGCGTTGTCTTCTTCTCCAGCAGCACCTCCATGATCTTAAGCGAGGTCAAGATGCCGTCGCCGGTCGTCGCGTGCTTGCTGAAAATAATATGGCCGGACTGCTCGCCGCCGAGGCGGTATCCGTTCTCCATCATGTTTTCAAACACATACTTATCACCGACCTTCGTCTTCTGATATTTCAGGCCTACACGGTCGCAGGCCTTGCAAAGGCCGATGTTCGACATAACTGTAGTGACGATCATATCATCCTTGAGTTGCCCACGCTCCTTCATGTAGGTCCCGCAGATATAGAGAATCAGGTCGCCGTCCACCACTCTGCCCCGCTCATCCACAGCAAGGCAGCGATCCGCGTCACCGTCGTAGGCGAAGCCGACATCCAGCCCTTTCTCCTTTACGAAGGCCTGCAGTGCCTCGATATGTGTAGAGCCACAATCCTTATTGATATTCGTACCGTCCGGTTCATTATGGATAACATAGGTCTTCGCGCCGAGCGCGTCAAAGACGCTCTTCGCGATCGCCGAGGCGCTACCGTTCGAACAGTCGAGGCCGACGCGCATCGTCTTGAAGGAGCGGGTAGGGAGAGAAATCAGATAGCCGATGTAACGGTTGCGCCCCGCAGAAAAGTCTACCGTCCGTCCGATATTCTCCCGCGTCGACAGCGGAATCCCATCGATCACACCGTCGATGTAATCCTCAATCTGGCGCTCCACGGAAGCCTCCAGTTTATAACCGCTGCCGTTGATGATCTTAATGCCATTGTCGTAAAATGGATTATGGCTTGCGGAGATCATGATACCACAGTCAAAGCCCTCCGTGCGCACAACATAAGACACACTCGGCGTCGTCGTCACATGCAGAAGATAAGCATCCGCCCCCGAAGCGGTCAGCCCCGCCACGAGAGAATACTCAAACATATAACTCGATCTGCGGGTGTCCTTGCCGATGACGACCTGGGCCTTATGCTGCTGACCAAAATACCAGCCCAGAAAACGTCCCACCTTGTAGGCATGCTCCACCGTCAGCGTCACATTGGCCTCGCCGCGGAAGCCGTCCGTCCCAAAATATTTTCCCATGAATCCATACTCCTTATTCGAGATTTGCCAGTTTCTTCGCCTGATCAGCCGCGATACAGGCATCTATAATCTCCTGAATGTCGCCGTTCAGAATCTTGTCGAGCTTATACAGCGTCAACCCGATCCGATGATCCGTGACCCGCCCCTGCGGAAAATTGTAGGTGCGGATCTTCTCCGAACGATCGCCGGTGCCGATCTGACTGCGTCTGGCCTCCGCCTCCGCGTCGTGCGCCTTCTGGCATTCAATGTCGTAGAGCTTGGAGCGCAGCAGTGCGAAAGCCTTCGCCTTATTCTGCAGCTGCGACTTCTCCGTCTGGCTGTAGACCACGATGCCTGTCGGATAGTGTGTCAGACGTACCGCGGAATCGGTCGTATTGACGCACTGGCCGCCGTTGCCGGAGGCGCGCATCACGTCGATACGGATGTCCTTCTCGTCTATCTGCACGTCGACCTCCTCGGCCTCCGGAATCACTGCCACCGTGATCGTCGAGGTATGAATACGCCCGCCGGACTCCGTCTCCGGCACGCGCTGTACGCGGTGCACGCCGGACTCATACTTCATCATCGAGTAGGCGCCCTTCCCCTTCAACATGAAGGTCACACTCTTCATCCCGCCGATACCGATCTCATCAAAATCCACCAGATCCACATGCCAGCGCTTTGACTCCGCATAGTGGACATACATCCGATAGATTTCAGCCGCGAACAGTGCAGCCTCGTCGCCGCCCGCGCCGGCACGGATCTCCACAATCACATCCTTGTCGTCATTCTCATCCTTCGGAAGCAGCAGAATCTTCATCGTGTGCTCGAGCTCTTCCGTGCGCTTTCTCGCCTCGGAGAGTTCCTCCTTCAGCATCTGGCGCATCTCTTCGTCGTTCTCCTCCTCAAGCATCGAGAGGCTGTCCGCCTCCGTCTCCTGACACTTCCGATACTCGGTGTAAGCCTCCACCAGAGGCTGCAGATCCGCCTGCTCCTTCATGAGCTTTCGAAAACGGCTCTGGTCATTCACGACTGCGGGTTCCGCCAGCTCGCTCGTGATCTCCTCATAACGCCGAACCAGATCCTCCAGTTTGTCAAACATCAAAACTCCTCCATCCAATCTATGCCCTGACGGTTCCGTATACCACACGATCAAGGCCCGCCAGATCCTTCACAATGCGAATGTTCGTAAAATGCGTTTCCATGAGCGCGCTCACCTCGCCCGCCTGTTCAGATCCGATTTCCAGAAAGAGCATTCCTCCGTTTCGCAGATAGCGGGGGCTCTGCTCTGTGATCTTCCTGTAAAACGTAAGACCGTCGGCTCCGCCATCCAGCGCCATGCGCGGCTCGTGCTTCTGCACCTCCGGCTCCAGTGTCCTGATAACTTCCGTCGGAATATAGGGCGGATTCGAGACAATCCGGTCAAAACTTCCCCCAACCACTTCAAAAAGATCGCTCAGCAGCCATTCGGCATGTATTCCGAGCCTCTCTCCATTTCTCCGCGCCACGGCAAGCGCACGCTCCGACAGATCAGTTCCAACGCCTTCTGTGCCCTGCGCAAGTTTTAGGATACTCAGAAGAATGCAGCCGCTGCCAGTACAAAGATCCAGCACACGCATGCCGGAACGCATAAACTTCAGGCATTCCTCCACGAGAATCTCCGTATCCTGCCGCGGAATCAGCACATCCGGACTGACATCAAAAGAAAGCCCCATGAATTCCTGGCAGCCGGTCAGATACTGCAGCGGCACACGGCGACTTCTCTTCTCAAGCAAAGCCTCATATCTCGTATATTCCTCCGAAGCGGCCTGACGGCCCCTTTCAAGCAGGTAATCCTTTCGTGTGACAGGAAGCGCATATTCGAGAAGCATCCAGGCGTCCGTCCTCCACTCGCCCACGCCCGCGCTCCGAAGCCTGTCCTCGCCGGCCTTCAGAAGCAGCGCAAGCGTCATGCTTTCTCTTCCTCCTCATCATAGAGCGGATAGCCCTGAAACTCTCTCCAGTCAAAAACCGCTTCCACCGCAGCGATCGCAACCTCGATCATATCGTCGTCGGGCTCCTTCGTCGTCAGCATCTGCATTGCCTTGCCCGGAACGCTGAAAAGCTTTACCAGCGGGTTCTCGCTGCGCCCGGCCAGACGGATGAACTCATAAGATACGCCCGCAATCACCGGGATCAGAAGCAGCCGGAACACGACCCGCAGAATCGGCGAATCCACCTGAATGAAGATGAAAAAGACGATACTGATCACCATGACAATAAACATGAAGCTGGTGCCGCAGCGAGGATGGTAACGCGAACTCTTGCGGACGTTTTTCACGGTCAGGTCCATGCCGTGCTCAATACAATTGATACACTTGTGCTCCGCCCCGTGGTACATATAGGTGCGCTTGATATCCTTCATACAGGAAATCAGCCACACATAGAGCGTAAAGATCAGAAGGCGCAGCACACCCTCCAAAATCGCCAGCAGTGTATTCGACACGATATAATTACGGAAAAGATTCGTCACGAAATAAGGCAGCAGCATAAAAATAGCGACCGCCATGACGATCGAGAACGCTACCGTTACGCCCATGACGACCTTTTCCGCCTTATCTCCGAAAAGCTTTGTCAGCAGCTTCTCAAACGCACCCGGCTCCTGCGAATCCTCTTCATCATAGAAAGTGGAAGACCAGCCGAGCGTCTCCATGCCGATCAGAAGAGATTCCACAAAACTCACGACACCTCGAACCAGCGGCAGCTTCGCGATCCCATTTCTGGAGGCAATGCTGTGAAACTCGCTGATGCGAACCTCTATTTCCCCGTCCGGCTTACGCACGGCCACGGAATACTGATCCTTATTTCGCATCATGATACCCTCGAGTACCGCCTGTCCGCCTATTCCTGATGGTTTCAAATTATCACTTCCCTAAAAGCAAAAAAGGCTGAGATTGCAACAACCTCAACCCTGTTTTCTGCCAGCTTACTGAATGCCGTACTTACGATTGAACTTATCAATACGTCCGCGGGCGGCTGCCGTCTTCTGCTGTCCTGTATAGAACGGATGGCACTTCGCACAGATCTCGACGTGGATGTCTTCCTTCGTGGAGCCTGTCGTAAAGGTGTTGCCGCAGTTACAGGTCACCTTCGCCTGATAATACTTCGGATGAATTCCTTCCTTCATGTGATTTCCCCTCTTTCCTTTATTTGTGAACTTCCAGCCACAGCTGATTCCCGGCCAATGCCGCTCCGATCGTTTCACGGCAAGCTATCCCGGGCTGTCCCTGCAAGTCCCTGCAGGCCATTGCTCTGATCGCTCAAGCCATATAATTATAGCACAGGCATTTCACGGATGCAAGTTCTTTTAGAAAAATCGCGTCCGTTTTACATTCTGTACAAATTCCTCGTTCGTTCGTGTCCGCGTGAACAGGTTCAGGATCGTCTCCACCGCATCGTCCGCCTTCATGCCATTCAGCGCCTTGCGAATATTGTCCATGGCCTGCCGCTCCTCCGGATCAAGGAGCAGATCCTCCCGCCGGGTGCCGGACTTTGGAATGTCGATAGCCGGGAACACACGTTTTTCAGAGAGCTTACGGTCGAGCACAAGCTCCATGTTACCGGTGCTCTTGAACTCCTCGTAGACAACATCGTCCATCTTGCTGCCCGTGTCCACGAGCGCAGTAGCGAGGATCGTCAGAGATCCTCCCTCGCGCATATTTCTGGCAGCACCGAAGAAACGTTTCGGCATATGAAGCGCCGCCGGATCGAGACCGCCGGAGAGCGTGCGCCCGCTGGGCGGAACGGTGAGATTGTAGGCACGCGCCAGACGCGTGATACTGTCCAGCAGAATCGCAACATCCTTGCCCGCTTCCACAAGGCGCTTCGCCCGCTCGATCACCATCTCTGAAACACGCTTATGTCGTTCGGCCAGCTCATCGAAGGTGGACCAGACGACCTCCACATTCTTCCCCTCGATGGCCTCACGGACATCCGTCACTTCCTCAGGGCGCTCATCGATCAGCAGGATGATCAGATACATCTCGGGATTATTGATCGTAATGGACTTCGCCACATCCTTTAAAAGCGTCGTCTTACCGGCCTTGGGCGGGGAGACGATCATGCCCCTCTGTCCCTTTCCAATCGGCGCGATCTCATCGACGATGCGGACCGCCATACTGCCGCCCTTGCGCTCCAGACGAATGCGCTCGTCCGGAAAGATCGGCGTCAGGTCTTCAAAGCGGGGACGCTTCGCATTCACCGCAGGCGCGAGTCCGTTGACACTCTTCAGATACAGAAGCGCGCTGAATTTTTCCTTCTCGGTCTTAATCTTTGTATTGCCGGCCACAATATCGCCGGTTCGGAGGCTGAAGCGACGAATCTGGGCAGGGGAAACATACACATCATTCTCTCCCGGCAGATAGTGGTCGCTGCGAATAAAACCGAAACCGTCCGTCATCACCTCCAGCACACCGTGGACAGACTGTCCGCTGTCAAGCTGCTCGATATCCGCCACAGTCTTTCCCGTCTCGACGGCCTGTGCCTTCAGGCTCTCCTCCTTCTCCAGACGATCGTCTTCCGCCAGCATAGCCTCAATCACGCCCTCCTTGCGCATCGTGGAAGTCCCCTTGAGCCCTCTGCTCTTCGCCAAATCGCGAAGTATCGCCAACGAAAGCGATTCATATTTTTCTCTCATATTACCTGCCATAAAAATCCTCCTGTGGGTTCCTTTTCTGTATCTTTCCGGGAAAGCGCTCCCCTGATCCGGGAAAGCTGTCTTTGTGAAGATATGCAGGCGCGTCCGCGCCATTCTTGAAACTGTTATCAGTATACTATTTTTGGAAGAAAATGAAAAGCGAAACTTTTGTGAATTAAATTTTGTATTTTGTATAATTTTACAATATATGATACAATAGATTAGGTTTTTTACCGACACGCAGGAGTTTCTGCATTACTGTGAAAGTCCAATATTTTTGCGAGGATTTTACCCATGCCTAAAATATCTATTGTTGTTCCCTGTTATAATGAACAGGAATCGCTGCCTCTGTTTTACACAGAAGCTGAAGCTGTTCTGCGGGAGACTGGCTGCGACTACGAATTCATCTTTGTAGATGACGGTTCTTCGGATGAAACACTTGCCTTTCTCCGAAAACTGGCCACACAGGATATGCATGCCACTTATCTTTCCTTTTCCCGGAATTTCGGAAAGGAAGCCGCCATGTACGCCGGATTGTGCAACGCAGACGGAGATTATGTTGCTGTCATGGACGCTGATCTGCAGGATCCACCGTCGCTGCTCCCTCAGATGATCGCACTTCTTCAAAGCGGCGAGTACGACAGTGTCGCCACCAGAAGGAAAACCAGGAAGGGCGAGCCCCCCGTCAGGAGCTGGTTTGCCCGCAGATTCTACCGTCTGATCAACCACATCTCCGATACAGATATGGTAGACGGTGCCAGAGACTTTCGCCTGATGCGCCGTGAGATGGTGGATGCCATCGTCTCCATGTCGGAATACAACCGTTTTTCCAAAGGTATCTTTGGCTGGGTCGGCTTCCGTACCTACTGGCTCTCCTTTGACAATGTGGAGCGGGCTGCCGGGCAGACTAAATGGAGCTTCTGGAAACTGTTGAAATACGCAGTCGACGGGATTATCAATTTCTCTCAGGCTCCGCTGAGCATTGCCTCCTGGGGCGGTATGCTGATGACCCTTGTATCTTTTCTTCTGCTGATTTTCATTATTGCACGAAGACTGCTGTTCGGAGACCCCGTAGCCGGCTGGGCGTCCACGATCTGCGTTATCATTTTTATCGGAGGACTTCAAATGTTCTGTCTCGGCATCATGGGGCAGTATATTGCAAAAACCTATATGGAAACCAAGCGTCGTCCACACTTTATCGTTGCGGAGACCAACAGAGAGAACTCTCCGCGGATCCGATAGACCATAAAAAATCAGAGGAATTGTATCATGTCCGATAGCCTTACACCTTATAAGCTGATCATATTGAAAATGCTCGATCAGGTAGCCGTACCATTGACCGGCTCACAGATCTCTGACCTGATTCTGATCCACGAGTACACGGATTACTTTACTCTGCAGCGGATTCTCGCGGAGTTGGAAGAAACCGGCCTCATGGAGCGGCGGGAACACAGCGCCAGACCCGGCAGTACCCTGTACCAGATCACGGATTCCGGCAGGAGCTCGCTCAGTTACTTCGCGGATCGGATTCCCGCCTCCGCCCTCGAGGACATCCGCATTTTTCTGGAAGAAAGGAAGATTGAAATTCGGGAAACCTTTTCTAACGTAACGGATTGCTTCCCGACCGGAGATGGAAGTTGGCTGGCACGCTGTCAGGTGAGGGAACCGAGTTCCACGCTCATCGAGCTGACCTTATCCGTCCCTTCCGAAGAAGAGGCACGGGCAATCTGTAGCCACTGGCAGTCCAAAAGCCAGAAGCTCTATGCCTACGTCATGAAGGAACTGCTGTAGTATATCAGCTCATTCCCTTTCAGACAAATCATTATGCGAAATCTGAGCAAAGCCCGCACTGGCAATCGCCTCCCAGATTTCCTCGCGTCCCTGCCGCGTCTGCGCGGAAAAGGGAATCAGCGCTGTCCCCGCCGGAAGTCCCAATGTCTCACGCACAAGCTTTATCTGCTTTGCCACCTGACTCCGCTTCAGCTTGTCAAGTTTCGTAGCGATGATCACCGGCTCGTAACCCTGCGCCACGATCCAGCGGTACATTTCACAGTCATTTGCCGAGGGCGCGTGCCGGATATCGATCAGCAGGAAGACCGCCCGCAGCTGCTTCGAGGAGTGCAGGTAGCGCTCGATCATCTTTCCCCAGTCTGCCCGGATTTCGGCGCTCGCCTTCGCGTAACCATAGCCCGGCAGATCCACCAGATATCCCACTTCATTTACTTTATAAAAATTGATCGTCTGCGTCTTCCCGGGCTGCGAAGAGGTCCTCGCCAATGCCTTCCGATTCAGAAGACAGTTGATCAACGAGGACTTCCCCACATTCGACTTTCCCGCAAAGGCCACCTCGGGCAGCGCATTCTGCGGCAGCCTGCTCGTGATGCCGCAGACAGTCTCCAGCACAGCCTGCTTGATGATCATAATCCAGTCCTCGCTGTTCTCCTGCAGGAGCGCATCAGGCGCCCCGCTTTCTGGTGATTTTTGCCGGCTCAGTACCATCAACCAGCTCTTTTGTGATCGTACAGCTCTGTATCGTATCATCTGACGGGATCGTGAACATCAGATCCATCATCGTCTCTTCCATAATCGAACGCAACCCTCTGGCTCCGGTCTTGCGGGAGATCGTCTTGTCCGCGATCGCCTCCACCGCGTCATCGTCAAAGTCAAGTCCCACATCGTCCAGTTCAAACAGCTTCTGGTACTGCCGCACAATCGAGTTCTTCGGCTCGAGCAGGATACGCACCATATCGTCCCGGCTGAGCGGATCGAGTGAAACCGTAATCGGCACTCGACCCATAAATTCAGGAATCATGCCAAACTTGATGAAGTCCTCGGGCAGCGCATTACGAAGAAGCTCGCCCACATTCTCCTGCCTCTTCTCGCGGATATCCGCGTTGAAGCCAATGGACTTGCGGTCCATGCGCGTCTCGATAATCTTGTCAAGACCTTCGAAAGCACCGCCGCAGATAAACAGAATATCAGTCGTATCGATCTGCAGGAGCTCCTGATGCGGATGCTTCCTGCCACCCTGCGGCGGCACAGAGGCGACCGTTCCCTCCAGAATCTTCAACAGCGCCTGCTGCACACCCTCACCGGAAACATCCCTCGTGATGGAAGGATTCTCCGACTTTCTCGTCACCTTGTCAATCTCGTCGATATAGATGATGCCCTTCTGCGCACGTGCGATGTCATAGTCCGCCGCCTGAATGATCTTCAATAGGATATTTTCCACATCCTCGCCCACGTATCCGGCCTCCGTCAGTGTCGTCGCGTCCGCGATCGCAAAGGGCACATTCAGAATGCGCGCCAGCGTCTGCGCAAGCAGCGTCTTGCCGGAACCGGTCGGGCCGAGCAGCAGAATATTACTCTTCTGGAGCTCTACGTCGAGATCCTTTCCTGCCAGAATCCGCTTATAATGATTGTAGACCGCCACGGAGAGTACCTTTTTCGCGCGCTCCTGCCCGATCACATAATCGTCCAGAAACGCCTTGATCTCCTCCGGCTTCAGAAGATTGATATCCTCCGCGGTGATACCGCCGTCCTCCTCCTCGTTCATCTCCTCGTCGATAATCTCCGAGCAGAGCTCGACGCAGGCATCGCAGATATAGACACCGCTCGGCCCCTTCAGAAGCTTGAAGACCTGACTCTCCGTCTTTCCACAGAAGGAGCACCTGATTTCATTTCTAGCCATTCCATTCTCCTCTAATGTCCCGCGATCACCTGATCAATCAGGCCGTAGGCCTTCGCTTCATCCGCGGTCATATAATTGTCGCGCTCTGTATCTCTCGCTATGATTTCCAGCGGCTGGCCCGTGCGCTCGGCCAGAATCTTATTCAGCTTTTCCCTCGTCTGCAGGATATGTTTCGCCACAATGTCGATCTCCGTGGCCTGACCCTGCGCACCGCCGGAGGGCTGATGAATCATGATCTCCGCGTTTGGAAGCGCAAAACGCTTTCCCTTCGCGCCGCCCGCCAGAAGAAAGGCTCCCATGCTGGCCGCCATCCCGATGCAGATCGTCGACACATCGCATTTGATATAATTCATGGTGTCAAAGATCGCCATACCGGCTGTCACCATACCGCCCGGGCTGTTGATATACAGGTGAATATCCTTTCCGGGATCCTCGGACTCCAGAAACAGCAACTGCGCCACCGTGAGGCTCGCTGTCGTCTCATTGACTTCCTCTCCGAGGAAGATAATTCTCTCCTTTAAAAGACGGGAGTAAATATCGTAGCTTCTCTCCCCTCTACTGGTCTGCTCAATCACATAAGGTACTAATGCCATCCTCTTACCTCCTCAGCCATTCATTTCCGTGCAAGAAGGGCACAGCCACCGCTATGCCCCCTGTTTCATGATTTCTTTTACGCTTCCACTGCCGCGTCTGTCACAAGCGTAACGGCTTTCTGGATCGCGAGATCCTTTTTCATCTCATCCAGCTGGGCTTCGCCGTAGAATTCTTTTATCTTTGCGGCCTCCATTCCGTACTGCTCCGCCATCCGGTCAAACTCGGCATCCACATCCTCATCGCCGACCTCGATCTTCTCCGTTTCAGCCACGGCCTCGAGTACCAGCCTGCTCTGAATATTCTTGAGCGCGGAGGGCTTTGCCTGCTCCTTATACTGCTCCTCGGTCATACCTGTATACTGGAAGTACTGCTCCAGTGAGAGGCCCTGACTCTGCATCCGGCGTCCGAAGTCGTCGAGCATCTGCTGTGTCTGGTAGTCCACCATCGCGTCCGGAATCTCCATCTGCGCGTTCTCGATGATCTTCGCGATCACCGCGTCCTCCTTCTCGTTGCGGGCTTTCGCTTCCTTCTCTTTCAGAATATTCGCTTTAATATCCGCTTTATACTCCTCAAGTGTATCAAACTCTGATACTTCCTGCGCGAACTCGTCGTCCACCTCCGGAAGTTCCTTCACCTTAATGCCGTGTACCTTGCACTTAAAGACCGCCGCCTTTCCGGCCAGCTCCTTTGCGCCGTACTCCTCCGAGAAGGTCACGTTCACGTCGAGATCCTCCTCTAACTTCGCGCCGATCAGCTGATCCTCAAAGCCCGGAATAAAGGTGTTCGAGCCGATTGTCAGCTCGTAATTCTCGCCCTTGCCGCCCTCAAAGGCCTCGCCGTCCACAAAGCCCTCGAAATCAAGCGTCACGATATCGCCGCTCTCCACCGCGCGGTCTTCCACCGTGATCGTTCTGGAGTTCTCATCGCGTTCCTTCTCGATCTTCGCGTCGATCTCCTCATCGGTCACCTCAAGAGACGCCTTCTCCACCTCAATGCCTTTGTACTCGCCAAGCGTCACTGGCGGCTTCAGCGCGACCTCCGCGGTGAAAATAAAGGACTTGCCACTCTCAAACTGCGTCACATCGATCGACGGATAGGAGACGATCTCCTCACCGCACTCCGAAACCGCATCCGAATAAGCCTTCGGAAGCAGCGCGTCCATCGCATCATTGTAAAAAATCTCCTTGCCGTACATCTTCTCGATCAGCTGCCGCGGAGCCTTTCCCTTACGGAACCCCGGGATATTGATACTCTTCCTCGACTTCAGATAGACATTCTGAATCGCCTTCTCCACTTCCTCCGCCGGCACCTCGACCGTCAGCTTCGCCATGTTCTTCTCAAGCTTCTCCACCTGTACGCTCATTGTAAAAACTGTCCTCCTTAAATTTATCATATCTCAGTATTGCCTGATTTACATACTCATAGACATTTTAAGAGTATAGCACAAAAAAAACACGCTGTCCAGACTGCAATCAGCCCCATTTCCTCAGGATTTCGTTTCTTATGAGTCCATTTCTTAGGCCCAATTTTTATAAACTCGCCAGCCAAGACAATCCTTGTATTATGATTCACATGCTATTTATAAATAACTCAAACTTCCCACACCAAATGGTGTGATGAACCTTGAAAGCTCAATACTTTAGCGCATAAAAATGGCACAAATCTGCGCTTACACGGTATAATTGAATTGCCCAAAACAATATAAGAGCAAGGAGACTTATGCCATGTCAAGTGTATCACAAAATCAAAATAAAGGAAACGAAATTTCCAGTTTTGCCGAAAAATTTATTCATGAGTTTCATATCGGGAAACTCCTCTTCAAATGCATCGCTGGGGAGGAAAAAGGCATCCCCGTTATGAATATTTTCCGCCACTTGCTCTGCCTGATCTTTTCAGACCGTAGCGACTACATGCAGCGCAAGACCGGAACCTCTGGGTGTGGATTTTCTAAAAACATCATGTACCGTTTCCTGAACGAAAACGCCAATCCCCCAGCTATGCTGGGGATAATAGAGTAAACTGAAGCGAGGAAGATATTATTAAAAAGCCTCCTATGTTACAATGAGAAAAGTGTTGCAAGCCAATCTCAAGAATAGGATGCGGTCCAAATGGACAGTAAAAGTTTATCACATACGAGATGGAAATGCCAATACCATATCGTATTTATTCCAAAATATCGAAAGAAGAAATTATTCTGGCAGTTGAAACTCGATGTACGGGAGATATTAAGTACATTATGCAAATATAAAGGCGTAGAAATTATAGAAGGTGCAGTGTGCGCCGACCATGTGCATATGTGCGTAAGCATCCCGCCGAAGCTAAGCATATCAAATTTTATGGGATATCTGAAAGGCAAAAGTACGCTAATAATATATGACAGGCATCCGGAACAACAGAGTGAATGGAATAAAGCATTCTGGGCAAGAGGATATTATGTGGCAACGGTAGGAAATGTGACAGAGGATGCCATAAAGAAATACATCCGGGAACAGTCAGAAGAGTCTCAGAAGGAAGAAAGTGAAGGAGCCGCTTTTTAGCGGCAGCAAGTAATATATGCTTGCGGCACCCGCCTTTCAGGCGAGCAGTAACAGAGCCCTTGGTGGGCGTTTTTCAAACCCCAACTTGAAGTGGGGTTGATGATTAGCTATAGTTCAGATGAATTGCTTTCCCATCTCATTTGTTTTAATTTCGAGATTCTCATATAATCATTTCTTTGCAATCGCGTTCACCCATCTCTCTCCTTGCCTCATTTTTCTGACATCTTCGGTAATAAAAATATCACACACTGTAAAATCACTATCCTCCAATAACACTCTCAACAATCTTTCATCATAATCATTAAACAGCCGCCCCTGCATGATTCGTTCCTCGGTCCCGTATTTGAATGACGCATATAATATACCATCCTGCTTCAATGCGTTTTTTAATTTCTTCATAACCGAATTGATTTCACTTTTTTCCACATGAAGGAGCGATGCACACGCCCATATCCCATCAAACTCGTTCTGAAAATTCATTTTCTCAAATGAAAGCTGCAATACGTCCTGGCACAACAGTTTTGCCGCTTCTGTACACATTTTCTCGGATGCGTCCATCGCAGTCACGGCAAATCCTTTATCCATAAAAACTTTACTGTCTCTCCCGCTGCCACATCCTGCATCCAGAATATGTGCTCCTGATGAAAGGCAGGACATAAACTTGTCTCTGCAAAAACGCATATCTGCGTCTGCTGTCGCCCTGCAATATTCTTCTGCATGCTCATTATAATAAGATACTGTCTGATTCATTTTGTTCTCCATGATAAATCCAACTATCGAAGCCACAGTTCTGTGCCGATTGGTATACTGGTCGAATCACACTCTCCAGTTGGCCAGAAAATGCCGAGAAATTCTGCCCCTTTCTATATAAACGATATCTGATATCCATACTGTTCAAATGATCTTTGGCACATTTTTCAAATTCCGCATGTATCTTTTCACTTTTCCAAACCAATTCATAAGCGCCATACTCCACCCGTGCAAATTCCAGAAAATATGTATCCCAATCCGGGAGATGGTTGCTCTTGCTGCTGTTAATGCTTTTTGTCGTTGGATGCAAATTCCATAGCTCATCATGAGCCACAAATGACCATGGCACAAAATGGTCGATAGAAATATCTTTACTGTCAAGATCAAGAAGATTGTGCCCATAGATTTCCTGCATTGGCTGCAATGACAGCAGTAATCTCCAGTAGTGCTTCACTTTTTCCAGTTTTCTCTCCTGCGGCGGATATAGTTTATCCGCAATGCCCGGGACACTCGGATTCCGTTTTTGCAGGTACAGGATCATATTATACTGAAGCCAGCCCTTCACAATCTCCTGATTTTTATGAATATACTGACACCAGTCTTCTTGAATAGAGATGGTTGTCAGCATTCCATTTAACGCATTAAAATAATAAATCAGCCGTCTCTCCTGATTGATTCTCCTTGCCAGTGCGGACTCCGACACATCCCAGTCTTTGCCTTTCAGCTGATTCATAAATGGTGCCTGTAAGCGATATGGAACATTTCTGGTCAGTGTTCGCTTTTGCCGGTTAATCTCCGAATCCTGGCAATTATTCAGGTATTCAATAAGAACTGATTTCTTCTCTGATGACTTCATGCCACTGATTCTCTGAATATCATGGACTACTCTCTCCAGCGTATCCCTCGGTCCGAGATTTAAATGATACTCAGTAACCATATACCAAGCGTCCGCAATCATTTCATCAACCAGTTCTTCATATGTGAGGACAGACCTCCCCTCCAGCACCTTTGTCACGATCGCCTGAAACCAGAAGAATTTGTAGCATTCACTGGTATTGTCAAAAAGGCGGCTTAGATATTGAATTTCCAGTTCGTTTGAATATGGCAGCTGCATTGTGTAATCACCTTCTCTATATCCAATGTAAAATGCCTCTTTCATCATCTTTCTCCTAAATGCGGTGGCAATTCGTTTTCCTTTTTTCTGCATAGAGAGGTAAGCCTATTTGACACTGAACGTCTGTATTCTTCAAGCACTTTGGTTACTATCACCATGTCGGCAGTCTGAAACGACTTTCTCACATGCAATTCCGTTATTGAGCAAATATAAAGGAATAATTCATATAATACCTGCATATCTTTATTGTCCGCATTATTCTCATAAATCAATTTTGAATATCTATGGCTTTTTGATATTCTTACACACTCTTTCTTTGAAGCATCTACATATGGCTCCCAAAGAAAATTATCCCCTATATTTGACACCTTAAAGATTTTGTTAAGCTCGCTTACATCCGCACTTCCTTTCATAGTCTGATTAATCTCATCGGACGTAACCTGTGACTCTTCCTTATCTACATCCTCTTCGTCTTTAATTCTCGAAACAATTGCTTTCTTTTCGTTTCTTTTCTTTTTCTCTGTTTTCTTCTACAATTGCATCATTTCTGCGATCATATTCCTCATTAAACCCTGGTGCATCATCATTTTCCAGTATAACTAAGTAATCCTCGCTATCCATCGAAAGATCATTTGAAATATCATTTGAGTTTTCAGACATTTTAGCCTTATACTTATCATAAGCTTTCTTCCACGCGGTCTTACATTTTCTCCTATAATCAGAGATAAAATCATCCAGTGAATTTTTTGCCTCTTCGGAAAGACTTATATGTGACTTACTCGCATCAATATTAAACGCATCATCTGCATCATCATGAATATTAATACGACCTCTAAAAGCATAAAAGTCCTGATCGAATGGAATTACGCCCAGTTTATCAGCCCAATTGATCAATCGACCATTGCGATAGACATAAAAACCATAATTATTAGCGTTAATATGATACTTATTCCTAATTTCCGCATCTGTTATCCCCTCATCCTTGCGGACTTGCGGGTGTGGAAGCATAGTGATTTCCACTTGCCCCTTTATTTTAGCTTCAGCGTCAAGCATAAGAGTTTCCGGTCTCATCAGCCACTGAACCGACTTCCCGTCCCATTCATTCTCATCAAGGTTATTTTCACCCGCTTCGTCCACAAAAAGCGGATCGAACGGCTGCAATTCCTCATTGTCTACATAAATACGAACCACATTTCCTATCAGGAAATAATAATAGATTACACCAATTTTCTCTCGCAAATCACTAATGGTAGATTTAACGCTTGGATGATTATTCGTATATATCTTTGATATTCGTATTATCGTACCTCTCTTTCCCCCAACAAAATATTTGTTTACCAATAACTCATCTTCACTGGAAAGGGGGTCTTCAACACTAAAATACTCCTCTTCTATGTCATCTAAATCAACACTCTCTTTATGAATCTCAACTCCATTCCCCGAAATCACTTCCAACCTCTTTCCCTGTGCAAACGAGGCTGACTTTAAACCGAGCCCGAACTTTGATAGCGTATTCTCCGCATAATAATAATCGCTTGATCCTAAATCAAGGGCATTCTCCAGCTTCTCGATTCCCATTCCATCCCCATCATCAACAATAAGGTATTCCGTAACATTGTTTTTCTTATAGACGTTACTATTCTTCTTTTTAATCATAACCGAAAATTGCAAGTGCAAGTTGAACACATCCGCGAAAAGCTTCAATAGAG
>JAJQBC010000106.1 GCA_021203465.1 Lachnospiraceae bacterium
TATTGAAGCTTTTCGCGGATGTGTTCAACTTGCACTTGCAATTTTCGATTGAAAAAAAGACATTACGATATACATACAAAAATACACGGCGGGAATTCCCGCAATGAAAAAGGAGGATTTAGTGTATGAAAAGGAAACTAATAGCAACAGTTCTGGCTCTGACGCTCGCCTGTGGCATGCTGACGGGATGTGGGGGAAGTTCTTCTTCGGAGAGCGCATCCACTTCTAGCAGTGGGGATTCATCCACGACCACTACCACAGATTCTTCAAGTGCAGAACAGGGCACATCGGTGTCGATCGCATTTACAGAGGGTCTGATTAAGCTGGATCCCAATGATCAGAGCAACGCGACCGGAGTTACCATGAACGATATGGTTTTTGATTCTTTATATGAAACAGATCATGCTGGTAACTATACGCCGCGTCTGGCTACCGGTTATGATATGAGCGACGATGGCCTGGAGTGGACGATTTATCTCAACGAGGGCGTAACCTTCCATAATGGAGAGGAATGCAATGCAGACGACGTCGTGTGTACCTTCCAGCGTCTGATCGACAACCCGACACTGAACGACGTGATCAGCTACTGGTCTTCCCTTACGGCAGTAGAGAAGATTGACGATTATACGGTGAAGCTGACGCTCTCCTCTCCGGATGTAGCGGCGGTTAAGCAGGGGCTGGCTACGACGGTGATTATCCCGAATGAGGCTTATGAGGAATACGGTACCGCTCTCTTTACCGATCAGCTGATGTATGGAACCGGCCCCTGGAAGTTCGTAGAGTGGGTGGACGGCCAGTATCTGCATCTTGCCAAGAATGAGGATTACTGGAACGGCGGAAATGATTCCTATTTCAGTGACGTGTATATCCGTTTTGTTTCCGAGGCATCCACTGCGATCTCTGCGCAGGTGACCGGGGAAGTCTCCGGATACTTCAACGTTAACGGTGGTATCCCGCAGGATCTGCTGAGCCTGTATGACGGTTATGAGGATCAGTGTGAACTCATGGAAATTACGACCAGTGCGCTTGACTACCTGGGATTCCAGTGCGGCGAGGATTCGGTCTTCAACGATGTGAACGTCAGGAGAGCCTTCTCGATGGCGATCGACCGCCAGACGATTATAGACAGCCTGCTGGGCGCCGGCGCAGTGATGCCTGGTATTGCCAACAGCGCGACGCTGGGCTACGACGAGAGTCTGGAGGGCGAATATTACAATTATGATCCGGAAGCTGCGCAGGCACTGCTGGAGTCGACGGATTATAATGGTGAGGAGATTGTCATTTCCTCTGTCTCCTCCTTCAATAACCTTGCGCTGGCGATCTGTGAGATGGTCAATGCGATCGGCTTCAACTGCAGTGCGGAGGTCGTAGAGTCAGCGACCCTTGCGGATATCCGTTCCACCGGCGACTACGACGCCTTTATCGTGACCGCGCTTCACACGAACGGAGACCTGTATCAGTTTATCAACTGGAGAGTCTATGGGGACGCGCATACTTCCGAGTATGTAAACGAGGAGCTGAACGCGCTGATCGAGCAGACGAACAGCGAAGCCGATAATGAGGTCAGAGATGAGCTGTTTAAGGAGGCTAACGCGATCATCGCGGATGAGTGTGCGCCGATGATCTCCATCGCACAGCTGGTTATGACGCAGAGCCTGAATTACGGCATTACAGGGGTCGAATTTACATCTGATGGATTCTGCCTGATGAAGGACATCGACTATGATGAGAGCCTTGTTCAGTAGAACGTGTCAGAACCTGGGGCTTTTGGTGTGAATTGAAGGAAGTATAGAAATGTGTGCATCAGGATCGATTTTCATCCCGCGGGAGAAATTGGTCCTGATGCGGAATAGAGGAGGAATTTTATGTTTATTCGCTATATTTTAAAACGATTGGGTCAGACGATCATCGTTTTATTCTTTATATCCATCCTTGCATTCGCCCTGATCCGTATCGCTCCGGGCAATCCGGCCCGTATGGTATTGCCGGATACAGCTACCGAGGAGCAGGTGCATGCCAAGGAGATTGAAATGGGGCTGGATAAACCGGTCTATATTCAGTATATCAAGTACATCACCGGCGTTCTGCAGGGTGACCTGGGAACATCCTCCAGCTATCAGACCAGCGTGGCCTCAATCATTGCAAATCGCTTCCCGGCAACTCTGAAGCTGACTGCAGCCACGATACTGGTGAGTCTGCTGATCAGTATTCCCATTGGCATCATTGCCGGAATCAAGCAGGGAACGATGGTTGACTTTTTTGCCATGTTGTTTGCCCTGATCGGGCAGTCCATGTCGACGGTCTGGCTGGCCGTCCTGATGATTTACATTTTCAGCGTGAAGCTGAATGTGCTTCCCGCGATGGGGATGGGCGGCATACAGTACATCATCCTTCCGGCAATTACGCTCGGCTATCCGCTGGCAGCACAGGTGACCCGTATGGGACGTTCCGGGATGATCGACGTCCTGCGAGAGGATTATATCACCGCGACGCTGGCAAAGGGGATTCCGGAGAGCCGGGTTTACACAAAGTATGCGTTTAAAAACGCGCTGATTCCGATTGTCACGGTCGTGGGCCTGCAGGTGGGCTACTTCCTCGGCGGAGCCGTGGTCGTGGAGACGATCTTCTCCTGGTCCGGTGTCGGTCAGCTGGCCAATCAGGCGGTGGGAAATCGCGACTATGCCCTGGTGCAAAGCCTACTTCTGGTCATAGCTGCCGGATTCGCGCTGGTGAATCTGATCGTCGATCTGATCAATGCGAAGATTGACCCGCGTATTACGCTCGAATAGGAGGCACTCGCGTATATGGATAGAAAACTGATTGTAAAACGAATGCTTCACAGCAAATTCTTCATGACCGGGGCGATTGTGGCCGTTTTTGTGGTATTGGTCTCCGTTTTTTCGCCGCTTCTGGCCAATTTTGACCCGACGACAAATTCCCTGATGGGACGCCTGCTTCCGCCGGGGTCGGACGGACATATTCTTGGAACCGATCAGCTGGGACGCGATATTTTTTCCCGTCTGCTCCTGGGAAGCCGCTATTCGCTGGCGATCTCAGCGAGCGTGGTGGCGACCTCAGCTGCGATCGGTACCTTCCTGGGTCTGGTGTCCGGCTATTTTGGCGGGAAGGTGGATACCCTGATTATGAGAATCTCCGAAATCTTTCTGAGTATTCCGCAGCTGATCCTTGCCATTGCCATTATGGCAATGCTCGGAACCAGCATCGTGAATCTTCTGATGGTGCTGATTATCACGAGCTGGACACAGTACTGTAAACTAGTACGAAATAATGTGCTGGTGCAGAAAAATATGGACTATGTCCACGCGAGTCAGGTCATGGGCGCCGGGAAGCTGCATATCATGTTGACGCAGATTTTTCCGAATGTCACGACGTCGTTGCTGATTATGATCAGCCAGCAGATTGGGCAGATCATCATGGTGGAAGCCTCGCTGAGCTTCCTGGGTCTTGGCATTCAGCAGCCGACGCCATCGTGGGGAAATATGATTGCGGACGGACGTACCTATCTGACCACAGCTCCCTGGATGGTGATCGCGCCCGGAGCGGCACTGATGATCACCGTGCTGGCTTTCAACTTCCTGGGTGACGGCCTGCGGGATGTCTTTGATCCCAAGCGGACTTAAATGGAGGGAGATTCTTATGGAAGAGAAATTACTGGAAATAAAGAACCTGAAGGTGCAGTTCGTGACGGAGCGTGCTACGACAAGCGCTCTGAACGGCGTGAATCTGACCATACATAAGGGCGAGAGCCTCGGGCTTGTAGGAGAGTCCGGCGCCGGCAAGACCACCACGGCTCTGGCGACGCTGAAGCTTCTTCCCAGAGCGGGAAAGATGCTGGACGGACAGCTTTATTTTAAAGGAAAGAATATCTATGAAATGTCCAAAAAAGAGCTGCTGGACATGCGCGGCCATCGGATCTCCATGATCTTTCAGAACCCCCTGACTTCGCTGAACCCGGTGTTCACCGTCGGGGAGCAGATTGGTATGGTGCTGCGGCAGCACAAGGGCCTGAATAAAAAACAGGCGGATGAGGAGACCAAACGGCTTCTGGAAACTGTAGGTATCGCGGGTTATCGCCTGAATGACTATCCGAACCAGTTCAGCGGCGGCATGCGTCAGAGAGTCGGCATCGCGGCGGGAATCGCCTGCAATCCGGAGCTGTTGATCGCGGATGAGCCGACCACGGCACTGGACGTGACGATTCAGGCGCAGATTCTGGAGCTGATGAAACGGCTTCAGAAGGAATATTCTACCTCGCTTTTGATGATTACGCACAATCTGGGCATCATCAGTGAGCTCTGCGAGAAGGTGGCGGTCATGTATGCCGGACGTATCATTGAGTATGGAACGGTGCGGGAGGTCTTTTCCAGTCCGGCCCATCCGTATACAAAGGGGCTTCTCGGTTCGCTTCCGAAGCTGGAGGGGCCGCGGGAGCGCCTGACAGCGATTCCCGGGACAGTCGCGAATCCGCAGAACCTGCCGGATGGATGCAGGTTCCATCCTCGCTGCGAGCACTGTCAGGAGAAATGCTGCAGCGAACAGCCCGAGATGATCATGCTGACAGAAAATCATTATGTGGAATGCTTCAGAGGAGGGGAAATCTATGCCGGACAATAAAGAAATGCAGAAGAAGGAACAGCCTCTGTTGGAGGTCAGACATCTGAAAAAATATTTTACGATCCCTCGTAAAGGCCAGCTGCATGCAGTGGACGATGTGAGCTTCGAGGTGTATCCCGGAGAGACGCTTGGGCTGGTGGGGGAATCTGGCTGCGGAAAGAGTACGGTCGGAAACGTGATCATGAAGCTGCACAAGCGGACAGATGGCGAGATGTATCTGAACGGCGAGGATGTATTTTCAAACGAGTCAGATAAAAATCAGTTTTGCAGGAAGGTGCAGATCATTTTCCAGGATCCGTACTCCTCGCTGAATCCCAGAAAAACCGTAAAGGATATTCTGAGCGAGCCGCTGCTTGTACAGAAGCTGGCGGAGAAAGGGCCGAAGCTGGATGAAACCCTGCTGGAGCTCTGTGAGACGGTCGGCCTGAACCCGGATCTTCTGAATCATTATCCGCACGAGCTGGACGGTGGCATGTGTCAGGTGGTCGGCATCGCGAGGGCGCTGTCCCTGAACCCGTCCTTCATTGTCTGCGACGAGCCGGTATCCGCGCTGGACGTATCCGTGCAGGCGAAAATCATCAATCTGCTGATGGATCTGCAGAAACAGAGAAACCTGTCCTATCTGTTCATCAGCCATGATCTGAGCGTCGTGCGCCATATTTCTAATCGTATTGCCGTGATGTATCTGGGACAGATTGTCGAGATGGCGGATACAGATACAATTTTTGCGAACGCGCAGCATCCCTACACGTTGGCGCTGCTCTCGGCAGTGCCGAGGGTGAGTGTGGATAAAAAGGTGGATCGCATCGTGCTTGCGGGCGACGTGCCGAGCCCGATGAACCCGAAGCCGGGTTGCCGTTTTGCACCCCGCTGCTGGATGGCCTGCCCGGAATGCAGTGAGAACACGCCGGAGCTCCAGGAGGTGGAGCCGGGGCATCTGGTGAGCTGCCCCTATGCCGCACAGAGCCGTGAGAGAGCGAGGACAGCTGCGACAACCAGCGTGGAAAAAATGATGGAGAGCAAGTAAAGAAAGGGGAAGCCATATGAGAGAGATGATAAAGGCGCAGAGCGAAGCCTATATGCTGGGCCTGGCCGCGGATGTGGTATATATGCAGAAGCCCTATTGGTGCAACATGACAGAGCGGCAGCTGAAGATGAGCATCATCCATCCCAGAGAGTATTATACCTATGATCAGAGTGTCCGTTGGCCGCTGCTGGTGTTCCTGTGCGGGGGCGGCTTCCAGAAAATGGATCGGAATGCGCATATCCCGGAGCTCGCCTGGTTTGCGGAGCATGGTTTTGTTGTGGCCGACGTAGATTACAGCGTGCTGCCCTACACGGAATTTCCGGAGCCGCTGGAGGAGATCAAGGCAGCCATCCGCTATCTGCAGGCAAACGCGGACAAGTACAGCATCCAGAGGGGAAAGACCGTGATCATGGGCGAGTCCGCAGGAGCTTACTATGCCGCGTTGGCTGCCCTGACGAATGGAGACAAGCAATATGATGTAGGAGAGCATCTGGATGAGAGCAGTGCCGTACAGCTGGCGGTACCTTTCTATCCGCCCTCCGATGTGAATAACATGGGTGATCCGCAGAAGCCGGCAAACATCCGGGTGAGGCTTGACAATTTCCCGGATCTGTGCAGCCTGATGACGAAGGACAGTGTGCCTATGTATATGATTCACGGAACCGTCGATGATCAGGTACCCTATGAGCACAGTATCCGCCTGTATGAAAAGCTGCAGGAGTGCGGTGTGAAGGAGAGTCGGCTGACGCTGATCGAAGGGGCGAATCACGGCGACGCCCGTTGTTTTACACCGGAAATCAAGGAGCGTATTCTGGACTTTATGAGGAAGAATCTGGGACTCTAGGAGTTCTGCCGGCTTTTTCGGTACTCGTTCGGCGTCATACCTGTGGTCTTTTTAAAGACACGGTTAAAATTCTGAACCGTGTTGAAGCCGGTCTTGAAGCCGATATCCTTGATCAGGATCTGGGAGTTGAGCAGAAGATCCCTCGCCATGTTGACGCGGTAGGTATTCAGATAGGTCACCAGATTTTCATGGGCGTATTCCGTAAAGACATTGCTCAGGTAGGAGGGGGAGCACCCCGCATCCTGAGCGATGTCGTTGATGGACAGATTGCTGTTGCTGTAGTTGGCGGAAATAAAGTCTTTCGCTCTGGCAATCAGGCGGTGTTGGCGCTTCTGGGACTCTGAGAGGATAAAGGAGATCAGATCCGCCGTTTCCGTCCGCATCAGTGCGATCAGGCTGTCCTTATCCGCGGCGTTCTGGAGTTCCTGATAGAGAATCGGATAGCGCAGCATATGCTGTTCAGATTCTTCGCGGGGATAGGAGAGTGATTTCTCCACGAGCACATCCAGAATCTGTCCGCAGATTTCCTTTCTTTCCGTCAGGGCAAGATCGCAGTCGGAGAGCTCATCCAGCAGATGCTCCAACAGGGCGCTGGAAAGAGCGGTCTCTCCGCTGTCCAGATTCTGTGAGAACTGGAGGATGCGGGAGGAAAAATAATTTTCGGAGATAGAGTCAGGCGCGGCAGGAGCTGCCGCGTCTGAAGTATTCTCTGCATCGTCGTGGTAATAGACCTGATAGCGGAGCTGCAAGGTGGCGTCCCGGTGAGAGTGCCGGATTTCCGGAAGGCTGTAATAGACCTTGCCGAAGGCGACGGAGAGCTGCAGGGAAGATGTGTCGCACTCTTTCTTCAGGCTGCTTTCGAAATTGCGCGTGAGTCGTTTGATCCGGGCCATGGAGAAATCAGAGGGATATTGGATAATCAGAATACATTCCCGCCAGCCATGGGGAAGGGTCATGAGGCGTCCCCACTCTGTCTGGAAGAGCTGTTCCGCGAGTCTCAGAAGGTGCTGCGCATACAGATGTTGGGCAAGCGGATCCTGCGTGTCCATATCCTGCAGCTGCAGAATGGCAACCTGATATTTTTCATTGACGCCAAAGTTGCTGTGAAAACTGTTCAGCTGTTGCTCCAGCTCTTGACAGGAGTATTCCGTCCCGTCTAAAATACTGGAAAACAGCTTCTGCTCCAGCTCCGGACGCACTTTTTCCAGAAGATCGGAAGCCTGACGGCGGTCGAGAATCAGTTGCTGGTAGGCGTTTTCCAGATAGTCAAATTCGTTCGTTCCGGGCGCAGGGGAAATCTGGGAAGATTTGTCCGCGCCGATCAGCTCTGTCAGTTTTTTGACCGGCGAATAAAAGCGGCAGGTGATGAACCAGGTGAGCAGGAGGCTGACGCCCAGAAGCAGCAAAACCATGGGCAGAAACATCTGATTGGACCGGAGGAGAGAAAAGCCATTGCTTTCCCGGGGATAAAGATAGTAATTCAGCTGTGTGTAGGAGGAAGCGAGCGAGAGAACATTGTTGTTCTTTTTATAATTGCTGTTTTCTGTTTCCGTGATGGAGGAATAAATCGGTGTACTTCTGTTTCCGAGGATGGTCACATAATAGTTGCTGAGCGAGGGCGTGTCCAGAAAACCGGAGAGAAGTTCATCGCTGTCCAATTCCAGAATCAGCGTATTCAGCGGACCTTTGGAGGAGTAGACAAAATCATAGACAAGAAAAAGCTTTTGTCCGTCCTGAACGAGACGGCTGCAGAACTGATTCTTTTCCTCTTCAAGTGTAATAGAGGAAGAGTCGGACAGGCAGTACAGAATTGTGGTAGACTTATAGTAGCCGCTCAGCGTCGTGGTCTCGCTGTCGGAGGTGAGCATATATCCCTTTGTGTGTTCGTAGAGGTAGGCGGATTTCAGATAGGTATTATTTTCCACCAGGTTTTTCAGTGTAGTGATAACGGAAAAGTTTCGCTGCCAGTTTTCCTGGCTGGGTGAGATGCAGGAATTGATCACATCGCTGTTGTTGGAGACATTGGCGGCCAGCTGGTTGATGAAATAAAAGGAGTTATCCATCGACTCGATCGCCTGATTTAAAATGCCCTGCTCGGACAGACTCTGCTGCTCGGAAAAGTTTTTATAGGACATCTGGTAGATATACAGAGAAAAGGCACTTAACAGGATGAATACCAGACTCAGGATCAGAAGAAAATAGCGGACAAATGCGCTGCTGGTCCGATACTGCAGTTTTTTCGGTGTAAATGTTTTCATCCTGAGTGCCTTTCTGTGAAACCAATGGATTCGGGAACCGCTCATTTTCCGGGGGGGGGATAAGGGCAGCTTCCTCATGTATCATATCATAATTTTTCGAAAGATGGAATGAAAAAGGAGAAAAACGGTGAGAAGGAAGATAATCGCTGTCTGCGTACTGTGTATGGTGCTGGGAACATGCTGTAGCTGTGCGAACAGAGAAACTGAGGAGCCGCTCGAAGCGGAGGCCGATGGAACTGCCAGCGACAGCGGCGAAGCGGAGTATACGGAGTCCCCGCTTCTTTTAAAGGTCGCAACAACAAAGACGCCGGAGAGCGTTTCTTATGAGGGTCTGGAAATTCTGAAGGAGAGTATTGAGACGGACTCCGGCGGAAGCATGGAGGTACAGATCTATCCCAGCGGCCGCCTGGGGGAACAGACGGCGATCATGGAGGGCGTGCGCCTGGGGACGATTGAGATGGCCTTTCTTCCTCTGGAGGCAGCAGAAAATATAGAAGCGGAGGTCGCGGAGCTTGCGCCCCTGTTTTCCGCGGAAGAGGAGACTTTGGCGCTTACCCAGACAGAGCGGGCGGAGGAAATTTTCACCAAGATGCAAGAGGAGAGCAATATTCGCTGTCTGGACTGCTCGCTGGGCGGCATACAGAATCTCTGGACAAAACAACAGATACAGGATATCGGGCAGCTGCAGGGCCTACGGATCCGTGTTGCAGAAATCCCATCCTACATCACCGCTTTTCAGAATCTGGACGTAAGCATTTCCTCGCTGCCTTTATCTCAGGTGTATGATGGCCTGAAGACAAATCTGCTGGACGGCGTGGAGCTGGATTCGGAATCGGTGCTCTGCTACAGCCTGTATGAGACCTGTAAGTATTGTCTGGAGACGGAGCATGCCGTTTCTGTAAATGCTTTCTTCCTGTCGGAGGATGTCTGGCAGGAGATGTCGCCGGAGCAGCAAAAGATCGTGCAGGCGGCGGTGGAGGACGTATCCGAATGGCTGACGGAGCAGTATTAGGAAAAAAAGGAGAGCATCCGTTCCCAACTGGAAGAAAAAGGTGTAGTATTTTATCAGCCGGAAGGGCTGCTGGAACAGGAAATTCAGAGCAGAATGCTTGGAGGAGAATGATGGGCGAAATCATTGAAAAATTTATCAGCGGTTTTTGCCGCAGCGGAAACTGTACAAAAACCGTCTGCTGCGAGTACGAACGGCAGACGGACGGGAGGCTGGTGCTCACAGAGTCGGACTGCGATTTCGAGGGCTGCCCGAACAGCGCGTCCTGCCTGATTCGAAAAGAGGCGCTCGCAATTTCCAATGTGTTGACTTGAAATGTAGGGAACTTTTTGATAAAATACAAAAGAAAAAGTTCCCTATATTTCAGGAGGAAACTGTCTCATGAGCGATCTGGTAAAAATTCAGGGCTTGTTAAATGAAAAAGCCGATTGTCAGGCAAGGCTTAGGCTGATTCCCTACTCCGGAACGCCGGAGGTTAAATCCCGGGATGAAAAGAAGTATCTTTATATGAGAAAACGTGTCAGCGGGAAGCTGACTTCTACCTATGTCGGAGAATATTCTGAGGAATTACATCAGCTTTTGCTTGTAAATGCGAAAACTGCAAGAGATTTAAATAAAAGGTTGCGGCAAATAGAAAGAGAACTGGCAGCTCTGGGATATGAAAAGGCGGAGCTGTCGGAACGCATTTATCAGAATATAGAATTTGCCCGTGCAAATATGAAAGCCAATATTTACGATCAGGCGGTGCTGGAAGGCGTAGGGACATCGTTTCCGCAGACAGAGGAAATCCTTGAGAACGGGGAAGTAAACGGTGTAAAGGCATCAGATGTTCAGAAGATTCTGAACTTGAAACATGCTTGGGAGTTTATCCTGGATACAGACGTTTTGCAGTGTGCGTCGGATTTCTATATGCTGAGTCATATCGCAAAATTGGTAAACGAAGGCTTTTATATAGAAGGTGGCCGGGTGAGGGGGGTACCGGTAACGATAGGCGGGAGCAGTTATGTTCCGCCGCTTCCTATCGAAAGTGTGATAAAGGAAAGCATCAGTAGAATTACTGCACAGAAAGAAGAGCCCATTCAGACTGCAATCGAGTTGTGTCTGTATTGCATGAAGACGCAGATATTTATAGATGGAAATAAAAGAGCTGCCGTCATTTTTGCCAATCAATATCTGATTGCTCACGGACAGGGATTTCTGGTAATTCCGGAATCAGAAGTACCGAAATTTAAAAAACTGTTAGTGAGCTATTATGAAGGAGAGGATAGAGAAATTATTATGGAATTTCTTAAATCCAGATGCTGGAAAAATTTTTAAGCAATATGGGGAACTTTTTGACAACAGATGATGACAAAAGTTCCCTACAAAAGAAGCAGGATGTCCTTACCATAAAATTTCTGGAATTCGCGCAAACTTTCACGCTTTACTTGACGAAATCCCGCAAGATAGAATATACTGAAAACTGTTGACGAAACATATACGCGCCGCGGGCCTGCGCATGCTTTGAACCATGGAAAGGCGTTGGCACTTAGTTAATTCAGGCCACTGAGCGAGTGGTGAGCCTGCGATTGCCAATAAAGCAGCCTTGTGGGCGGGGTATGGTATTTTGAACCATCGGGAGGCGCCGGCACTTAGTGAGCCCGAGCCGTAAGGCGATGGGGGAGCTTAGTGTCCGCTGCGTCCGACCGCTGAGCGAGAGCGGGTTCAAAATACCATACCCCGCCCGCGAGGCGGGAATTGAGTAAGAAAGATGCACGAATATAAACTGATCTGCCGCGACGGCCATGCCAAACGCGGCGAATTTCATACCGTACACGGCGTGATCGAGACCCCCGTGTTTATGAACGTGGGTACAGTCGCCGCGATCAAGGGCGCGGTGTCTACCGAAGATCTGGAGACGATCGGCACGCAAGTGGAGCTGTCCAATACCTACCACCTGCATGTGAGGCCGGGCGACGAGGTCGTGAAGAAGTTGGGCGGCCTGCACAAATTCATGTCGTGGAACAGGCCGATCCTGACCGATTCCGGCGGTTTTCAAGTGTTTTCCCTTGCAAACTTGAGGCAGATCAAGGAAGAGGGAGTCTATTTTCATTCCCACATTGATGGCCGAAAGATTTTTATGGGGCCGGAGCAGAGCATGCAGATCCAGTCGAATCTGGCCTCGACGATCGCGATGGCCTTCGACGAGTGTCCGTCGAGCCGGGCGGAGCGGGATTATGTACAGCGCTCGGTGGACCGGACATATCGCTGGCTCTGCCGCTGCAAGGAGGAGATGGCCAGGCTGAACAGTCTGCCGGATACGATCAATCAGGAGCAACTGTTGTTTGGCATCAATCAGGGCGCTGTCTTCGAGGACATCCGTGTTGAACATGCGCAGCGGATCGCCGAACTCGATCTGCCGGGCTACGCGATTGGCGGTCTGGCGGTGGGAGAGAGCCACGAGGAGATGTACGCGATCATCGAGGCGGTCGCGCCGCAGCTGCCGGTGGAAAAGCCGCTCTACCTGATGGGCGTCGGGACGCCTGCGAATATTTTGGAGGCGGTGGACCGCGGCGTCGATTTCTTTGACTGCGTCTACCCGAGTCGGAATGGGCGGCATGGACATGTCTACACCAATCACGGCAAGCTGAATCTCTACAACGCGCAGTATGAGCTGGACGATCGCCCGATCGAGGAGGGCTGCGGCTGTCCGGCGTGTCGGCGTTACTCGCGGGCCTACATCCGTCATCTGCTGAAGGCGAAGGAGATGCTCGGGATGCGGCTGTGCGTGCTTCACAACCTCTATTTTTATAATCACATGATGGAGGAGATACGCGTCGCGATCGAGGAAGGGCGCTATCAGGAGTATAAGAAGCAGAAGCTGGACGGGATGAGGCAGGCATCATAGGAAAATACGAGGAGGAAGAAAAATGCACATCGGTATTTTGAAAGATATCAAGAAGGGCGAGAATCGCGTGATTGCGACGCCCGCGGAGATCGCGACACTGAAGGCGGACGGCTGTCAGGTCAGCGTGCAGAGAGGAGCCGGTGAAAAGGCCGGATTTGCGGACGAGGCCTATGCGGAGGCAGGCGCGACACTTGTTGATACGGCGAAGGAGATCTATGACGCCTGCGACATGGTGGCGAAGGTGAAAGAGTTTGAAGCGTCAGAGTATGATCTTTTGCGGGAAGGCCAGATCGTCTTCACCTGCATTCATCCGGCAGCGCACCCGGAGGAGGTGCAGGCGCTGCTTGACAAAAAAGTCATTGCTTTCACGGCGGAGGATTCTCACCGCTACGGTTCGCCGAACTGCGAGGCGGCGGGCAAGCAGGGCGCGCTCTTTGGCCTGGAGTCGATGCTGACGATCAACGGCGGAAAAGGAAAATTTGTCAGCGGCCTTGGCGGAGCGCCGGGCATGAAGGTGCTGATCCTCGGCGGCGGCACGGTCGGACAGGCTGCTCTCTCGGTGCTGCACGCGCTCGGCGCGTGGTGCACTATAGCGGACATCAATATCGGAATTCTCAGAACCTTGAGCCGTCAGTATCAGGAGCAGGTGAACACGATCATTTCCACAAAGGAGAATATCAAAAAGCTTCTTCCGGAGACGGACATGGTGCTGAACTGTGTGAAATGGCCGAAGGGCTGCAAGGATTATCTCATCGACCGCCCGATGCTGAAGCTTATGGAGAAGGGCTCGGTCATCGTCGATATCAGCAATGACGAGCAGGGGGCAATCGAGTCCTTCCACGAGACGACGCACGAGAATCCGCGCTACATAGAGGAAGGAATCGTACATTACTGTGTGAGCAATATTCCGGGAGCGATCGCGAATTCGACCTCGATCGCTTACGCCGCCTCGGTGCTGCCGCATTTTCGCAGCATCGCGAAGAACGGTGTAGCGGAGGCCTGCGCGCGCGACGGTTTCCTGCGTAGGAGCCTGACGACTTATAAGGGTTATCTGACACACGAGGAGACCAGCGCGTTGCAGAATCGTCCGTGGATCCGCCCGGAGGAGATTCTCGGTATTGAGGATCAGGCGCTCGATCCCGCGCCGCCGGCGACCGTGACGAGGTCGGAGAACCGGATTCATTTAAAGTAGGGCGCGGCCACCGCTCAAAAGAGGGAGGCATATAAAAGCGAAGTGCTTTTATGGATAAATACAAAGGAGGATATGTAACTTATGGAAGAACTGGTAAGCATGGGGTTTATCTCGATCATCCCGGCGCTCATCGCCATTATTTTGTCGTTTGCGATTCGCAACACGATCATCTCGCTGGCGGTCGCCTGTATCGTCGGAACGATTCTGGCGGGGCAGGGCGTTTTCGGATTTCCGACTCTTTTGAAGGAGAGCCTCGGCACGACGAGCTTTTCCTGGGTCATGCTGCTGAACACGCTGATCGCGATTATCGTCGCCTATTTCCAGAAGACCGGCGCGATCCAGAGCTTTTCGCAGATGATCCACGACAAGAACCTGGGGCGCAGGGGCGCGCAGCTCATGGCCTGGGTGCTCGGTATGTTCGTGTATTTCAGCGACTCGTTTAGCCCGCTTTTCGTCGGCTCGACGATGAGAAGCATTACGGACAAAGCGAAGATCTCACGTGAAAAGTTGGCCTACATCGCGGACTCGACCTCCGCGCCGGTCAGCGTGCTCGTCCCGATCACAGGCTGGGCGGCCTATTTGAGCGGCCTTGCGGTCGGTATCGGCTGCATCGCCACGACGGAGGACGGTTCGGCGCTTTTCCTGAAGGCGCTGCCCTATAATTTTTACGCGATCCTCGCGGTCATCATGGTCGGCCTCATCGGCTCCGGCATTGTGAAGGATTTCGGACCGATGAAGAAAGCGGAGAAGCGTGCCATGGAGGAGGGCAAGCTGCTCCGCGACGGCGCGATCCCACTGATCGGTAAGGAACTGACGGAGATGCAGCCCTACGAGGGACTGAAGCCGCGGATCTTCCTCAACTTCATCCTTCCGGTGCTGATGATCATCTCGATCGCCCTTGGCACTTATGTCACGCTCGGCTCAGCGAAGACGATGGAGGCGTTCCTTTTTGTTGTCATCTTCATGACGATCAGCATGGTGCTTCAGGGAATTCCTTTCCAGGAAGTGATGAGCACTTTTACGGACGGCATCAAGGGCGCTGTCCCGGCGGTTACGCTGCTCGCGCTGGCCTACTCGATCAACTCGCTCTCCAGCACGATGGGCACCGCGAACTACATCGTCTCCCTCAGTCAGGATTTCCTGACTCCGGCGCTGCTTCCGGCGATCATCTTTATCATCTCCGCGATCATGGCATTCGCGACCGGCTCCTCCTGGGGTACTTTCGCGATCTGTATGCCGATTGCGCTCCCGTTGGCCTTTGCGTTTACGGGCGATACACTGTCACCGCTTGTATACGCGAGTTTCGCGGCAGTGGCAGGTGGCGGTGTGTTTGGAGACCATTGTTCGCCGCTTTCTGATACGACCGTGCTCTCGTCGACTGGCTCGGCCTGCGATCACATCGACCATGTGCAGACGCAGCTGCCCTATGCGCTGTGTTGCGGCACGCTGGCGACGGTGCTGTATCTGATTATTGGATTCGTGTTTATCTAAAAAGGACTTGCCCTGAGCGGAAATATTGTGTAGAATACTCTTTAGGTTATTTTTCAGGAGGAATTATTTATGTTATTGACATCGACAAGCTCTTCGTTCACGCTGGTGATCTGGATCGTAGTAATGGTCGCTTTTATGTACTTCATGGTCATGAGACCGCAGAAGAAGGAGCAGAAGAGGGTCGCCGCCATGCTTTCCTCGATGGAGGTCGGTGATGTGGTTGTGACGACCAGCGGATTCTACGGAGTATTGATTGACATCACGGACGAGGACGTGATCGTGGAGTTCGGCAGCAACCGCAACTGCCGTATTCCGATGAAGAAGTCAGCGATCGCGGAAGTGGAAAAACAGGATTAAGAGAAGCGAGGATGCAGGCGAGGGCGGGAGACTTCTTCCGCCCTTCTGTGTATGTGGAAGGAGACAGAACATGGGATACAGGATCGGGGTGATCTTGGGGGACGGTATCGGCCCGGAGATTGTGCGCGAGGCGCGTAAGGCACTGGACGCTGTGTGCGCGAAATATGGGCATCATTTTGAATATGAAGAGCTGCTGCTCGGCGGCGCTTCGATTGACGTGCATGGGGTTCCGCTGACGGAGGAGACGGTTGCGGCCGCGAAGGGCTGTGACGCAGTGCTAATGGGATCGATTGGCGGGGATGCGAAGACATCTCCTTGGTATCAGCTGCCACCGGAGCGAAGGCCGGAGGCGGGGCTGCTCGGCATCCGCAAGGCGTTGAACCTGTTCGCGAATCTTCGCCCCGCGTATCTCTATGATGAGCTGCGGGCGGCTTGTCCGCTGCGGGATGACATCAGTGCTGCCGGCTTTGACATGCTGATCATGCGGGAGCTGACCGGTGGCCTGTATTTCGGAGCGCGAAAGACGGAGGAAGTGGACGGCGTCTGTGTGGCGACCGATACGCTGAGCTACAGTGAGACGGAGATCCGCCGCATCGCGAAGCGTGCCTTTGATATCGCGATGAAACGCCGGAAGAAGGTCTGCAGTGTCGACAAGGCGAATGTGCTCGACTCATCCCGTTTGTGGAGACAGGTTGTGGAGGAGGTCGCGAAGGATTATCCGGAGGTCGCGCTCTCCCACATGTATGTCGACAACTGTGCGATGCAGCTCGTGATGAATCCGGCGCAGTTCGACGTGATCCTGACGGAGAATATGTTCGGTGATATCCTTTCCGATGAGGCTTCGATGGTGACCGGCTCGATCGGCATGCTCTCCAGTGCCAGCCTCAATGAGACAAAATTCGGACTCTACGAGCCGAGCCACGGCTCCGCGCCGGATATCGCGGGGCAGGATAAGGCAAACCCGATCGCGACGATCCTCTCGGCGGCCATGCTGCTGCGTTATTCGCTTGATCTCGACGAGGAGGCGAATGCGCTTGAGGCTGCAGTGCGCCAGATATTGAAGGAGGGCTACCGCACCGGGGATATTATGTCGGAAGGCTGCACGCAGGTCGGTACCCGCGAGATGGGAGACCTCATTGCCGCGCGGATTATGGAGTGACATGTTCGTTTATCATAATGACAGGAGGGATAGATTTTGAAGAGTGACGCAGTAAAAAAAGGCATGCAGCAGGCACCGCACCGCTCTCTGTTCAATGCGCTCGGTTTCACCGAGGAGGAGATGGAGCGGCCGCTGGTTGGCATTGTGAGCTCGTATAATGAGATTGTGCCGGGCCATATGAATCTGGACAAGATCGCGCAGGCGGTCAAACAGGGCGTTGCGCTCGCGGGCGGTGTACCGGTCGTGTTCCCGGCGATCGCGGTCTGCGACGGTATCGCAATGGGGCATGTCGGTATGAAGTATTCGCTCGTGACGCGGGATCTGATCGCGGATTCCACCGAGGCGATGGCGATCGCGCACCAGTTTGACGCGCTCGTCATGATTCCGAACTGTGACAAGAACGTGCCGGGGCTTCTGATGGCAGCGGCGCGTATCAATGTGCCGACAATTTTTGTTAGCGGTGGTCCGATGATGGCCGGCCACGTGGGAGGCTGCAAGAGAAGCCTCTCCAGCATGTTTGAGGCGGTCGGCTCCTACACGGCGGGCATGATGAGCGAGGACGATGTGCGCGAGTATGAACAGAAGGTATGTCCGACTTGCGGTTCCTGTTCCGGTATGTACACGGCGAACAGCATGAACTGCCTGACGGAGGTGCTCGGCATGGGCCTTCGCGGAAACGGGACGATCCCGGCGGTTTATTCCGATCGTATCCGTCTGGCAAAGCATGCGGGTATGCAGGTGATGGAGCTGTTGAAGAAAAATATTCGTCCGCGGGATATTATGACGAAGGATGCGATTCTGAACGCGTTGACCGTGGACATGGCGCTCGGCTGTTCGACGAACAGCATGCTGCACCTTCCGGCGATTGCACATGAGGTTGGCTTTGATTTCGATATTTCCTTTGCAAATCCGATCAGCGAGCGTACGCCGAACCTCTGCCATCTCGCGCCGGCGGGCCCGACCTATATGGAGGACCTCAATGAGGCGGGCGGCGTCTATGCGGTCATGAAGGAACTGGCTGATGCCGGTCTGCTGAATACAGATTGTCTGACCGTTACCGGAAAGACGGTTGGGGAAAATATTGCTGACGCAAAGAATACGAACCCTGAGGTCATCCGTCCGATTGACCATCCCTACAGTAAGACTGGCGGTCTTGCGGTACTCAAGGGAAATCTCGCCCCGGACGGCAGCGTTGTGAAGCGCTCAGCGGTCGCGGAGGAAATGCTCGTCCACGAGGGACCGGCGCGCGTCTTCGACTGTGAGGAGGACGCGATTGCTGCGATCAAGGGCGGAGAGATTGTCGCGGGCGATGTGGTCGTCATCCGCTACGAGGGCCCGAAAGGAGGCCCAGGCATGCGTGAGATGCTCAATCCGACGTCGGCGATCGCCGGTATGGGACTGGGTTCTACTGTGGCGCTGATCACGGATGGGCGTTTCAGCGGCGCAAGCCGCGGCGCTTCGATTGGCCATGTTTCCCCGGAGGCGGCGGTCTGCGGCCCGATCGCGCTTGTCGAGGAAGGCGATATCATCGAGATCGATATCCCGAATCTGAAGTTGAACGTGAGGGTATCCGATGAGGAACTCGCGGCGCGGCGCGCGAAGTGGCAGCCGAGGGAGCCGAAGGTTACGACCGGCTATCTGAAGCGTTATGCGGCCATGGTGACCTCGGGCAACCGAGGAGCGATTCTGGAGGTACCGAAGGCATAAGACAAAACACAAGAGGAGTGAAGCTATTATGATGATGACGGGAGCGGAGATCGTGATCGCCTGCCTGAAGGAGCAGGGCGTGGATACCGTGTTCGGCTATCCGGGCGGCACGATCCTGAATATTTATGATGCACTTTATAAACATCCGGAGATCCGGCATATCCTGACCTCGCATGAGCAGGGGGCGTCGCACGCGGCGGACGGCTACGCGCGTGCGACCGGCAGGGTTGGCGTCTGTCTGGCGACATCCGGCCCGGGCGCGACGAATCTGGTGACCGGTATTGCCACGGCCTACATGGACTCCGTGCCGCTGGTGGCGATCACTTGCAATGTGGGGACAGCCCTTCTGGGGAAGGACAGTTTTCAGGAGGTGGATATCGCCGGTGTCACGATGCCGATCACGAAGCACAATTTTATCGTAAAGGACGTAAATGAGCTGGCGCGGACGATCCGGCGCGCATTTCGTATCGCTCAGTCAGGGCGTAAGGGTCCGGTGCTCGTGGACATCACAAAGGACGTGACGGCAAATACGGTGGAATACACAGAAGAGGTGCCGGATATCCTGCTGCGCGATACGGCTCTGATCACGGATGAGACGCTTCAGGAGGCGGTAGCTCTGATTCAGGCCTCAAAAAAACCGATGATTTTTGTGGGCGGCGGTGCGGCGGCCTCGGAAGCGAGTGAGGCACTGCTGGAGTTTGCGCAGAAGGTGGATGCGCCGGTCTGCGACACGCTGATGGGTAAGGGTGCTTTCCCGGGCACGCATCCGTTGTACGCCGGCATGCTCGGCATGCACGGCACGAAATACGCGAATCGCGGCGTTGTCGGCTGCGACTTGCTGATCACAGTCGGCTCGCGCTTCAGCGATCGTATTTTCGGAAATGCGGCAAAATTTGCGGAGCACGCGAAGGTGCTGCAGATCGATATTGATCCGGCGGAGATCAACAAAAACATCATGACAAATGTCAGTCTCATCGGCGATGCGCGGGAGGTCCTGCGCAGGCTGAATCCCTTGCTCCCGCAGCAAGAGCACAAGGACTGGAACGCGCACATGGAGGAGCTGAAGGCCCGCTTCCCATTGAAGTATGATAAGAGCAGGTTGACGGGACCTTATATTATCGAGGAAATTTACCGCGTCACGAAGGGCGACGCGATCATCTGCACCGAGGTCGGACAGCACCAGATGTGGGCGGCGCAGTATTATAAGTACAGCAGGCCGCATCAGCTCATCACTTCGGGCGGACTCGGGACGATGGGTTACGGGCTCGGCGCGTCCATGGGAGCAAAGCTTGCGAGGCCGGACAAGACGGTCATCAATGTGGCCGGGGACGGCTGCCTGCGCATGAATATGAACGAGCTCGCGACGGCGTCCCGCTACAATATCCCGATCGTGGAAGTCGTCGTCAACAACCATGTGCTTGGTATGGTACGCCAGTGGCAGACGCTCTTCTACGACCATCGTTATGCTGCGACCACGCTGGAAGACAAGGTTGATTTTGTGAAGGTGGCGGAGGCGCTCGGCTGCCGTGGCATGCGCGTGACGAAGAAGGAGGAGTTCGCTCCGGCGCTTGAGGAGGCGATTGCCTGCGGCGGGCCGGTGCTGATCGACTGCATGATCGACAGCGACGACAAGGTGTTCCCGATGGTTCCGGTGGGCGCGCCGATTGAGGAGAGCTTCGATCAGGATGACCTACAATAGGAGGAAACATGCTATGTATCAGTATCACTGCCTGAATCCGATCGCGGAGGTAGGACTGGAGAAATTTGACGAGAATTATGCGAGAACGGAGAAAATCGAGGAGGCGGACGCGGTGCTGGTGCGCAGTGCAGCCATGCACGACATAGAGTTGCCGGACAGGCTCTGCGCGATCGGACGCGCGGGAGCCGGCGTCAACAATATTCCACTCGACAAATGTGCGGAGCGGGGGATTCCGGTGTTCAACACGCCGGGCGCCAACGCAAACGGGGTGAAGGAGCTGGTGATTGCCGGGATGTTGCTGGCCGCCAGAGATATTGTGGGCGGTATGTACTGGGTTCGCTCTGAACGGCAGAACGAGGCGCTCGAACAGCTCGCAGAAAAGGAAAAAAAGCGCTTTGCAGGGACAGAGCTGGCGGGCAAGAAGCTCGGCGTCATCGGCCTTGGCGCGATCGGCATCCTCGTGGCGAATGCGGCGGAGGCACTCGGTATGGATGTCTATGGCTACGATCCCTTCATCGCGGTGGATGCGGCCTGGAAGCTTTCCCGCTCCGTCACGCACATCAAGGATGTGAATGAGATTTACCGCAACTGCGATTACATCACCATCCACGTGCCGCTGATGGACAGCACGCGTGAGATGATCGGAGCGGAGGCGCTTCAGATGATGAAGCCGACGGCGGTCGTGTTGAATCTTGCGCGCGGCCCGCTGGTGGATGAGAAGGCCATGGTGGAGGCGCTGTGGACGAACCGTATCCGCAAATATGTGGTCGATTTTCCGACGCCGGATGTTGCCTCCCTGAAGAATGCGATTGTGATTCCGCATCTGGGAGCATCCACGGAGGAGTCCGAGGACAACTGTGCGGTCATGGCGGTGCGGGAGCTGCGTGATTATCTGGAGAACGGCAATATTCACAACTCCGTCAACTTCCCGAACTGCGATATGGGAGTCTGCCGCGAGGCGATGCGTGTGACCGTCATCCATCGCAATATCCCGAACATGCTGACAAAGTTTACGGCGGCCTTTGGCGATCTGGGCATCAATATCGAGCGTATGGCGAACGAGACCCGGGGCGATTACGGTTATATGATGATGGATCTTTCTCATGCGGCTGCGCAGGAGGAGATCGAGAAGATCCGGGGAATCGAGGGCGTGCTGCGGGTGCGCGCGCTGCCCGGCAGATAAAATAGATGAAAACAGAATCATAAGATGGAAAGGCACTTCCGACGGATTTTTTCATAAAATGTAATAAATCCGCGCTGAGGTGTCTTTTTTTGAGGACTTTTCCGAAACCGCTTACGGCAGAGGAGGAAACATATTATCTGGGGAGGCTGCGGGAGGGCGATGAAAAGGCACGTCAGATTCTGATCGAGTACAACCTGCGGCTTGTGGCGCATGTCGTGAAGAAATACAATTCCCCCGACGAGGATATGGAAGAGTTGATCTCGATTGGGACGATCGGCCTGATCAAGGCTGTGGACACCTTCGATCCCGCGAAGGCGGGGAAGCTGGCCACCTATGCCGCGCGCTGCGTGGAAAATGAAGTTTTGATGTACCTGCGCGCCCGGAAAAAGCACCTGCGCGAGGCCTCTTATTATGAGCCGATCGGGACTGACAGGGAGGGAAATGAAATCCGGCTTCTGGAGGTGCTTGAGAGCGGGGAACCGGCGGCACTCGAACAGATCGGTCTCAGGGACGATACCGTAAAGGTCTACCGTCTGCTGGAGAGCGTGCTCCCCGAGAGGGAACGTCAGGTGTTGATCATGCGCTACGGGCTCTATCGTGGCAGGGAGTTTACGCAGCGGGAAATTGCCGAACGGATGGGTATTTCGCGGTCCTATATCAGCCGTATTGAGAAAAACGCATTGAATCATCTGCGGGAATATTTTCGGGATTGAGTTTCCCTCCAAGATGTGTTATACTAGCTGCATCTAAAATCTGTAATGCATATCGCGGCATTTTTCCCGAATACAAAAGTTTACGGAGGAAAAAATGATGTTCAGCATGATTTTGTCAGCGGCTGTGCTCGGCGTGGAGGCACGCGCGGTACAGGTCGAGGCGGATATCTGCGATGGACTGCCGCAGTTCTGTATGGTCGGCGACCTCTCGCAGGAGGTGCGGGAGGCGTCCGATCGTGTTCGTACCGCGCTGAAAAATTCGGGGATTTCCCTTCCGCCAAAAAAAGTGACGGTTAACCTTTCCCCTGCCCACATTCGAAAAGAAGGGACGCGCTTTGACTTGCCGGTGGCGGCGGCTCTTCTGGCGGCGCTGGGTGTTTTTCCGGCGGAGTATGCCGAGGACGTGATGATCGTCGGGGAGATTGGTCTGAACGGGCAGGTGCGGCCTGTCGGTGGTGTCCTGCAGACGGTACTGCTGGCAAAGGAGAGCGGCTGCCGTCTATGTATGGTTCCGCGTGAGAACGCTGGTGAGGGCGCCGCAATCGGCGGCATCCTGGTCGTCGGCATTGAAAATATTCAGGAGCTTCTGGAATGCCTGCTCTCCCCGGAGCTCTGCGTGCGGCGCGCGGAGGTATCCCACCCTTGGAATCCAGATGAGATCCGTGACACCGGGGAGGACTTCCGCGAGGTGAACGGACAGCTCGCTGTGCGGCGCGCGGCGGAGATCGCTGCGGCGGGGATGCACAATTTCCTGATGGTGGGAAGTCCCGGCTCCGGCAAGACGATGATCGCACGGCGCATGCCAACGATCCTGCCGTGGCTGACGCTGGAGGAGAGTCTCGAAATATCCGGCGTATACAGTGCCTGCGGACTTCTGACCGGCGCGGACGGCCTCGTGACGGCGCGTCCCTTTCGCTCACCGCATCACACGGTCTCCGCGGCCACGCTGGCCGGAGGCGGTAGAAAGGTACAGCCGGGGGAAATCAGCCTTGCCACGCGCGGCGTGCTCTTTCTGGACGAGCTGCCGGAATTTTCACGCAACGCTCTGGAGGTATTGCGCCAGCCCATGGAGGACGGTCTGGTCACAGTCAGTCGTACGGAAATGAAGTATACCTTTCCGGCGCATTTTCAGCTCGTGGCGGCGATGAACCCCTGCAAGTGCGGTTTTTATCCGGATCGGAGCCGCTGCCACTGCCAGCCGGGCGAGGTGAGCCGCTATCTGCAGAAAATCTCACGTCCGCTGCTCGACCGCATCGACATCTGTGTGGAAATTCCCAGAGTTGAATACCGTGACCTGTCACAGGCGGAAGAAAACGAGTCGTCGGAGGCGATCCGCGGGCGTGTGGAGACGGCGCAGCAGATCCAGAGTGAGCGTTACCGGGACTGCCTCTGGCAGTTCAACGCGCAGCTGCGCGCCTCAGCGATCCGCCATTTCTGTCCGCTCGGCAGTGCGGAACGCCGGATCATGGAGCGCGCCTTTGAGCGGATGAACCTGAGTGCGAGAGCTTACCACCGGATCATCAAGGTCGCGCGTACGATCGCGGATCTGGAGGGCGAGGAGCGCATACGGGACGCGCATCTTCTGGAGGCGATTGGTTACCGTTCGATCGACCAGCGATTCTGGGAGGTGTCCTGAAATGGCGGCGTATTATAATAATAGAAGAAACGCGACTGAAAAAAGGAAAAACGACATACAATATATCGCCCGCGACGACCCGCGTTATCCGGAGATTCTGAAGCAATACAGTGGGATGCCGAAAGGGCTCTGGCTGCTGGGGCGCCTGCCGGACCCGACGCGCCCCAGCGTGGCGATCGTCGGAGCCAGAGATTCCAGTCCTTTCGGCGACCAGACGGCCAGATGGTTCGCCTCGGAGCTCGCCGCAGCGGGCGTGCAGATTATCAGCGGCATGGCCTGGGGTATCGACGGCATGGCACATGAGGGCGCGCTGGAGGCGGGCGGCGACACTTTTGCGGTGCTCGGCTGCGGCGTAGACGTGTGTTATCCGTCCGGACACCGCAGGCTCTATGAGTCGCTGATCGCCCGCGGGGGCGTCCTCTCGGAGCTGGAACCGGGCAGCCCGCCGCTGGCCTATCATTTTCCGCTGCGGAACCGGATTATCAGCGGACTTTCTGATCTGGTACTCGTGGTCGAGGCGCGCGCGAAGAGCGGCTCGCTCATCACCGCCGACCTTGCGCTCGAGCAGGGCAAGGAGGTCTTCGCCGTGCCGGGGCGCGTTACGGACGATCTGAGCCGCGGCTGCCTGAACCTGATCCGGCAGGGCGCGGGTCTCGCTTCCAGTCCCGCGGAAGTGCTGGAAGCACTCGGAATTTCGAAAAATAAGGACATATTTTACAAAAACGATAAGAAAGTTTTACTTGCCAATGACGAAAATATCGTGTATAGTTGGTTACGTTTACAGCCCGTGTCCCTGGAGGAGCTGGTTAGAAAAACCGGATTTTCCGTCTCCAGAACGCTCACACTTCTGATGAGTCTGGAGCTGAAGGGCTGCATTCGGGAAGTTCAGAAAAATCATTATGTAAGGACGGATTTAAAGTTTACAGATGGCGAAGAATCTGGTAATCGTGGAGTCACCTGCAAAGGTGAAGACAATTAAAAAATTTCTGGGGCCAAAGTATGAAGTGATGGCCTCGAACGGGCATGTGCGGGACTTTCCCAAGAGTCAGTTCGGGATCGACGTCGAGCACAACTACGAGCCCAAATATATTACGATTCGCGGGAAGGGTGAGATCCTCGCGAAACTCCGCAAGGAGGCGAAGAAGGCTGACAGAGTCTATCTCGCAACCGACCCGGACCGTGAGGGGGAGGCGATCTCCTGGCATCTGTCTCAGGCATTGAACCTTGACGAAAAGAAGATGTACCGTATCTCTTTTAATGAGATCACGAAGAGCGCGGTGAAAGAATCACTCAAAAACGCGCGTCAGATCGATATGGATCTGGTGGACGCCCAGCAGGCGCGCCGCACGCTCGACCGCATGGTCGGTTATCGGATCAGCCCGATTCTCTGGGCGAAGGTGAAGCGGGGCTTAAGCGCCGGCAGAGTGCAGTCGGTGGCGCTGCGCATCATCGCGGATCGTGAGGAGGAGATTGCGGCCTTCGTCCCAGAGGAATACTGGAGCCTGGACGCGGACTTCCATGTGGAGGGGGAGAAAAAGCCCCTGACGGCGAAGTTTTACGGGACAGCGGAGGAGAAGCGCACGATCAGTTCCCGCGAGGAGATGGATCAGGCACTGGAGGCTCTTAAGGACACCGAGTTTTCGGTATCGGATGTGAAAAAGGGCGAGCGCTCGAAGAAAGCGCCGCTTCCTTTCACGACCAGCACGCTGCAGCAGGAGGCCTCAAAGGTGCTGAATTTTTCCACTTCGAAGACGATGCGTCTGGCGCAGCAGCTCTATGAGGGCGTCGACCTTGGTTCGCGGGACACCGTAGGTATTATCACTTATCTGCGTACTGATTCCACGCGCGTGGCCGAGGAGGCGGATCGCTCCGCGAGGGAATATATTTCCGATCAGTACGGGGAGGCTTATGTACGCGCGGGCGAGGAAAAGAAGAACAGCGGGAAGCGGATACAGGACGCCCATGAGGCGATCCGTCCGACCGATATCCGGCGAACGCCGGCTTCCCTGAAAGAATTTCTGTCGCGTGACCAGCTGCGTCTCTATCAGCTCATCTGGAAGCGCTTTACGGCAAGCCGTATGTCTGATGCGCGTTACCAGACGATGGCGGTGAAGATCGACGGCGGCGGATATCGCTTCACGGTCTCGGCTTCGGCGGTCGACTTCGACGGTTTTCTGTCGGTCTATGCGCAGGATGAAGAAGAAAAAGGCGCGAATATTAGCCTGCTGCAGAGCCTGAATAAGGATTCGCTTCTCACGCTGGAGAAGCTTGATGATCGGCAGCATTTCACGCAGCCGCCGGCACACTACACGGAAGCAGCGCTCGTGAAGACGCTGGAGGAGCTCGGTATCGGGCGGCCCAGCACCTATGCGCCGACGATCACGACGATCATTTCCCGTCGTTATGTGTCGAAGGAAGGAAGGAATCTTTACCTGACGGAGCTCGGCGAAGTTGTCAACAACATGATGAAGCAGGCCTTCCCGAGTATCGTGGAGCCTGATTTCACGGCAAATGTGGAGTCGCTGCTCGACATGGTCGAGGAGGGGAAGGTTGGCTGGAAGACGGTTGTCTCCAATTTCTATCCGGATCTCGATGAAGCTGTGAAGGCAGCGGAGAAGGATCTCGAGAAGGTGCAGGTGCGCGACGAGGTCTCGGACGAGATCTGCGAGCAGTGTGGGTGCAATATGGTGATCAAGTATGGCCCGCATGGAAAATTCCTCGCATGCCCGGGATTTCCGGAGTGCCGGAACACGAAGCCCTATCTCGAGAAGATCGGCGTGGCCTGTCCCAAGTGCGGGCGCGAGGTCGTGTTGAAACGCTCCTCGAAGGGCAGGAAATTTTATAGCTGTGAGGGTTATCCGGACTGCGATTTTATTTCGTGGAAAAAACCGTCTGAAAACTCGAAAAATTAAT
>JAJQBC010000065.1 GCA_021203465.1 Lachnospiraceae bacterium
AATTTTTTGAAAAATTTTCATTTTCCTCTTGACTTTTTATTTGCAGGCTGTTTTACAATCTTCACAACACGGCTTGTGCCCAGTCTGTCCGCTCCAAGCCGCAAAAACTCCTCCGCGTCCGCGAGCGAGGAAATCCCACCCGCCGCCTTAATCTTCACCTTCGGACCGACATTCGCCGCGAACAGCCGGACATCGTCAAAGGTGGCCCCGCCGGTCGAGAATCCGGTCGATGTCTTAATATAATCCGCGCCCGCGCACGTCACCACATGGCAGAGCTCCACCTTCTCCTCGTCCGTCAGAAGGCAGGTTTCGATGATCACCTTCAGGATCTTCTGCCCCGCCGCGGCCTTCAGAGTGCGGATCTCCCGCTCCACGAGATCAAATTTCTGGTCTTTCACCCAGCCGATATTGATCACCATGTCGATCTCGTCCGCGCCATTTTCGAGCGCGTCCTTCGCCTCGAATTCCTTGGCCGCCGTCGTCATGTAGCCGTTTGGAAAGCCGATAACCGTGCAGACCGCCATCCGGTCGCCCACATAATCCTTCGCCTGCCGCACGTAGCTGGGCGGAATGCAGACCGACGCCGTGCCGTAATGCATCGCGTCATCACAGATCTGCCGGATCTCCTCCCAGGTCGCGCCCTGCGCGAGCAGCGTATGGTCCACATGTTTTAAAATTTCTTTCACTTCCATTTTCTGATCCCCCCGATCTTCACTCATCGATTTTATCCAGTACCGTCAGATCAACCCGGTAAATAAACTGCTCAGGCATCCTGTCCGGTCCGTAAAACATAACCATATACCACGGCATGTACTCCAGTTCCTCCGTCCGTTCCACATTTCCTTTACAGAATACAATTTTTCTTCCAAAATTCCAGTTCTCTACCTGCGATATGTGAATGATCGCCGGATGCTTTCGGTAATCATTTCCGGACTTCACTTCCACCAAATCGATATCCGTTCCGTTCTGAACAACAAAATCAATCTCCCCGTGCTTCTTTGAATTAAAATAATGGAGAGAAAATCCATTACACTGAATTTCCTGTGCGAACAGATTCTCCAGTATGCCCCCCATATTCACTTCCAGATTTCCATTCAGAATATCAAACTGGACATTTTTCATACAGGCCGCACACAACAGGCCAGTATCATTCAGAAACAGTTTAAAAAGATTGCGTTTTTCATTGATCTGGAGCGGTGCCGTCGGCTCTGTAACATTATAGGACGGCAACGCAACGCCCGCGTCACTGAGCCAGAGGAACGAATCCTCATAACGATTCTGTCTTGCATGCTCATCAAGCCTGTTCAAAATAAAACGGCGATTTTTGTCGTCAAGCTGCGCCGGAATACTGTCAAAAATCGCTCTGATTTTAATCTTCTCGCTCCCCTGGGCATATCTCGCAATATCCAGACGATAAAGCTCTAAAATATCCCTCTGTACCTGCACGACCTGTCCGATGTCATGAGAATCTACGTAAACCTGTACAGCGGCCGGCATTCCCCCCACAACCACATAGGTATAAAAGAGCTTCAGCATCGTCATGTGCACAGCCTCCGGCACTGCTTCCCCGTTTTTAAAGCACTTCTCAAGAAGCGCAAACGTAGAATCCTGCACGCCGTTCGCCCGCGCATACTCCTCGAAGCTCATGGGATACATATAAAAAATTTCCTCAAAACCAACCGGATAGGATCTGACTTCCTTATATCGCACACCCAGCATGGAGCCTGACTCGATATAATCAAATCTGCCGTCTTCAACCAGAAATTTGATCGCGCAGCGAGCATTGGGGCACTCCTGTATTTCATCCAGAAAAATAAGCGTTTTCCCGGGTTCCATCCTCTGCATTTTGTAGGCCGTCAGACCCTCGATAACAGTATCCGCGTTCAGATCACCGTCAAATATTTTATGTGCATCTATGTCTGTCACAAAATTCAGCTCCACAAAATATTCATAGTTTGCCTTGCCGAATTCCTCTATCAGAGTCGTCTTTCCAATCTGTCTGGCTCCAATGATGCAAAGCGCTTTTTTTGATTTTGAATTTTTCCAGTTCTCCAGCCTTTTATACGCGTTCCTTCCAAGCATAACACGCCCTCCGTTTTTTTATTGTAACATTTTTCCCGTATTATGCAAGTGGATTTGTAACATTTTTCTTGATTATCCGCGTGTATGCTGTAACATTTTTCTCAGATTCCCAGGAACAGCTGCGCAAACTGGAAATAGATCAGCAGCGACAGCGCGTCGACGATCGTCGTGATGAACGGACTCGCCATGACCGCCGGATCGAAGCCAAGCTTCTGCGCGAGCAGAGGCAGCGTACAGCCCGTGATCTTCGCCACAAACACAGTAGCCACCAGCGTGCAGCAGATCGCCGCCGCCACCATCACGCTCAAACGGTCAAACAGCATCAGTTTCGCGAAGTTGACGCAGGCAAGCGTCAGACCGCAGAGCACGGCCACGCGAATCTCCTTCCAGATGACGCGCGGCAGATCCACCGGTTCCAGCTCCTTCAAGGAAAGGGCGCGGATCACGCTCACGGAAGCCTGACTTCCGGAATTACCGCCGGTGTCCATCAGCATCGGGATGTAAGCCGTCAACACCACATAGGCGGACAGCGCGTCCTCAAAGCTCGTGATGATAAATCCTGTCACCGTTGCGGAAATCATCAGGAGCAGCAGCCAGGGAACGCGGTTCTTGTAGAGATCGGTCACCGGCGTCTTGATGTAAGGCTGATCGGAAGGGCGCATAGCGGCCATGATTTCCATGTCCTCCGTGGCCTCTTTCTTCATGACTTCCAGAACATCGTCAACCGTGATGATGCCGACGAGGTGATTCTCGCCGTCCACGACCGGCAGCGCCATCAGATTATATTTATCAAAGATACGCGCCGCTTCCTCCTGATCCTCCCGGGCCTCGATTGAGATCACATTCTGCTCCATGATCTCCTCGATGCGCGCGTTACCCTCAGAAACAATAATGGTACGGATGGACACTGTGCCGATCAGGCGTCCCATGGTATCCGTGATATAGCAGTCATTGATCGTCTCCTTGTCGAGACCGTTCCGGCGGATGCTCACGATCGACTCGTCCACCGTCATGAAGGGACGCAGTCTCACGTACTCCAGCGTCATGATACTGCCGGCCGTATCCTCCTGATATTTCAGAAGCTCGTTGATCATCAGGCGCATATCCGGATCGGCCTGGCGCAGGATACGCTTAACAACGTTTGCCGGCATGTCGTCGACGAGATCCGCCGCGTCATCCGCGCAGAGCTCGTTTACAACTTCTTTCAGCTCCGTATCCGTCAATGCCTCGATCAGCAGCTGTTGCCGATCCGGACTCATTTCGGAAAAGGTCTCCGCTGCCTGATCCTGAGACAGAAGCCGGAACAGAATCGGCAGGGTGTGCGTCGGTATTTCGTCGAGTATTTCGGCAACGTCAGAAGGGTTCATTGTGTGCAGAATATCTTTGACCGAATTGTACTTTTTGTTTTCTGCCAGCGTTACCAGCGCGCTGTTCATCACAAGCGGATCGTTCATCGGAATCACTCCCCCTCTCTTTTCCTGTCATTCTCAATGGCTCAGCACTTCATAGCCATCCTCCAACACAGCCACCGTCACTTCCCACTGCGCCGAGGGCATCCCGTCGGCGGTGTAGACCGTCCAGCCGTTCTTTTCATCTACATAATAATCGGGCGTTCCCATGTTGATCATCGGCTCAATCGTGAAAACCATGCCCGGCACCATGATCTCGCCGCTGCCCTTCGGGGACACATAACTCACAAAAGGATCCTCGTGGAACTGCAGGCCGACGCCGTGACCGCCGATATCCTCGACAACCGAATAGCCCTGCCCCAGCGCGTACATATGCACCGCATGCCCCATATCGCCGATCGGCTTCCATGGCTTCACTTCCATGAGGCCAACCTGCACGGCCTCCCGCGTGACCTGCACGAGCCTGCGCTTGTCGGCGCTCACCTCCCCGATGCAGAACATCCGGGACGCATCGGAAAAATATCCCTTATAGATGGTGGAGACATCGACGTTGACGATGTCGCCCTCCTTCAGAAACTCTTTCGTATTGGGAATGCCATGGCATATCACATTGTTGCGCGAGGTGCAGACGCTCTTCGGAAAGCCCTCATAGTGGAGCGGCGCGGCAATCCCGCCCAGACGCTTTGTCTCCTCGCTCACCCAGCGGTCGATCTCGGCGGTGGAAATCCCGGCGCAGATACGCTCCTGCACGTAGTCGAGCACAGCTGTATTCACTTTTCCGCTCTCGCGAATCCCGTCAAGCTGCGCGCGGCTCTTGACCGGCACGCCGCCGATGCGCCGGAATTTTTTTCTGCTTCTCATATACAAAATTTCCTCTGCAAACTTTCATGCCTGTTTCACAGACATTACCACACGTCAAAGTCGATCGCTCCATTCCCTTCGAAACTCTCCCAATCTTGCAGGAAATTCGAAATCCACAGGGTTTCGATCCACTATCTCCCAATATTCTGACGTGTCACAAAATTTCTATTCCATCGACATACATGCACGTCACGGAGTCGTGCTTTTATTTCCGCTCCCGAATATACTGCTTCAGAAACTCATACATCTCCTGCTCCGTCGGCGGGCAGCCCTTCAGACTGTGACAGAACTTCGACGTGCAGTTTCCAATACCGAGTTCGCCGCTTTTGCCATGCCAGCCCTGCCCGATGCAGATTTTCTCCGGAAAATCCTTCAAAAGGCCGTCCTTATCCAGCATATCCAGCGCAGGCAGAAGGTAGCCGTAGCAGGCGCTGCAGGAGTCCACCTCCTCCGCCAGATCCGAAAGCCGCATGATCCGCTCGCGATCCGGCAGAATTGCCTCATGGAGCGGCGCATCAAGCTCGCGGATGACCGCCTTGCGCACGTCCGCACAGCCGACGCCAAGCTTCTCCGCCAGGCGGATGTAAGGAACATCGTCCGGCCGATAATCCATCAGGCCGCAGATATAGGCATCGAGCAGCACCGGATCCGCCGCCGCCATCAAGCGGTCCATCTGCGTCGGATTTCCGCCCTCCTCGAAAGTCAGGTCGCCGCAGATGCCGTCCACAAGGATGAAATCCTGATGAATCGCCTTGTTCAAATGGGCGATCGGGCGATGCAGCCCCTCCGAATGGAAACGGCGCTTTTCCTTATTCGTGATCAGGCCCTTCATATTTTTCAGCGCGCAGGTCATACGTGTCTGGCAATGTCCCTTCATGACCGGCACATTGATCAGGAAATCAACGTCCTGCACACACTTGCAGATCTGAATCTTCATTCCCGCAGCGTCCACCGGCACGCCCGGCTCCTTCTGGCAATCGATCAGTTCCACTCCATAATTGGAAGCCAGCTTCCGATAACCGCACACGCGGAACGCCTCCTGCGTGCGGTCTCCGACCCAAGAACCTTCCATGATCTTAATCTTCTCATAACCGCGATCCTGCAGGTACTCGAGAATCCCCGCGATCACCTCCGTGTGCGTCGTACCGCCAACACTCGCCGGAGCCGCGGATACCAAATTCGGCTTAACCGCAATCCGTTTCTTTCGGTCGCCGATCATCCCGGCTAGATCCGCCTCCTCAAGGAGCTGCTTCGTCAGTTCCTTGTACTCTGTTCCGTATATGACTAAAATCTCATTTTTCTTCATTTCGTCCAGACCTCCCGCTTCTTATCATAACAGAATTAAACGCAAAATAAAATACCCCGCTCCGACAAAAAATTACCGGAGCAGGGTATTTCACTCAGCTTTTACTTTATTTTTACAGCTCCGGTTTCGCCACCTCATGGTTCGACCAGGAGTCCGCCTCCGAAGCGCCGGAGAAGTCAGCCGACGTGCTGTAAGAGTCCACGGTAATCGTGTAAGAACTCGTGCCCTCCACATAGACGGTGCCGTCCGTTCCGACGATTGACACCGCATTACCGGAGGCGTCTGTAATCGTACCCTCCGCGTAGAGGCAGGTTACCGTGCTGTCACCGGTCATGATCCACTCGGAATCCTCACTGAGATAAATGCAGCAGTAGCCGCTTCCGCCATCTCCGGCATAAGTCTCATCATCGATCACCGCGCCGGTCAGCGTACTGCCGTCCATGATATAGAAGTCCAGCTTGCTGATGCTGTCCCAGATCACGTCGCCCTCCATCTCCTGATCAGAGGCCGTGAAGGAGCACTGCGAGCCGTTCTCGCCGGAGGTTCCCCAGCCGCGCTCGTTGTCATTTCCGGTACACATCAGAAAGAATTCACAGTCGTCTGCCGCCGTGATGTCCACATCGGAAATGTAGATCTCACTCTCCGTATTGGTCGTATAGAAAATACCGCCGTTTTCGGAGGTCAGGCTGCCGCCGATGATCTGCATCGTGCTCGTGCCGACCTCGGAGTCCCCTGACATACTCTGGTAAACGATCACGGTCCAGGTTGTATCATTCTGCTCGAGATCACTCATATTTCCGGTGATATCGCAGTCAAAGAGGTGGATCGTATTGAGACCCTCCATGCAGATCGCCTCGGAACCGGTTGCCGTAAGCATGGCGTCATTCACCGCGATATCTGCCGTGCAGTAGAGCGCCGGGGAGCCAACACCGTTGCTCGTGTAACTTCCACCATCAATCACCATCGTTCCGCCGCCGCGGTCACTGCGGATCGCCGCCGCAGACTCGCCGTTTGTCTCCACCGTCAAATCCCAGGCGTACAACGTGCCGCCGCCTGCCGCATGGACGCCGCCCGAGGTATCCTGTTCTGTCAGGATCGTCGTATCCAGCACATAAGCCGTGCCGTCCCCGTAAGCGAAGACGCCCGCGCCGCCCGCTGCGTCGGTCGTGATCATCGAATCAGAGACCGTCAGCGTTCCGTCCGTCACCAACATGGCTGCGCCGACGCCGTAGAAACTCGAATTGTCGCCGCCGGTGCTATCGGAGGAGCTGCGCTCCACTGTTACATCCTCAAAAGTGACCGATGCGCCGTTCGAAACCAGAACCGCATTCTCATCGGTGCCGGTAGAAGAGATCGTCTCATCTTCCACCTCTGTATCCTCTGTATATTCATTTACCGCATCATAGCTGTCGACGCCGGAGGAACTGCCTCCCATATCGCCGCCCATGCCGCCGGACATCTCTCCTCCCATGCCGGAGGAGACAAGGATCTCAGTGATTACGCCATCTTCATCGAAGGTGATCTGCAGCATGCAACCCTCCGTAATATCATCGAGGCTGCCGGATTCCGTGCTGCCATCCTCACCTTCTACGACGATCACCGACTCATCGCCGATGGTCAGGACGCCCTGCGCTCCTCCTGACATGCCACCGTCCGGCATTTCTCCACCTTCAGCTCTTTCTTCGGCCTCACCATCCGGTTTTTCCGGCGCTTCCCCGTCTCCGCTCTCCGCGTCCGGCGCCTCTCCATCCGGAAGGTCATCGGGTGCTTCTCCGTCTGCTCCTTCCGGCAAATCCGCAGGTTCTTCGCCACTTTCCATGTCAGCAGGCTCTCCGCCGTCCATATCTCCGCCCGGCTGGCCGCCTCCCTGACCCCGGCCTCCGCCATTACCTCCTCCGGAGGTTCCTCCATCAGGCAGATCCGAGGGTGCCTCGCCGTCTCCACTCTCACTTTCGGGCAAATCATCGGGTGCTTCGCCATCTTCCATATCCGGCGCTTCCCCTTCCTGCATGTCAGAAGGCGCTTCGCCGTCCATACCTCCGCCCGGCTGACCGCCTCCCATACCACCGCCCATGCCGACGTTCAACGTCACCTCGTTACCATCGACGCTCTCCACAGTTCCCGTGAGCGTCGTCGAGACGAGTTCCTCCTCCGTATCGTCTGTATAGGCAAATGTATTTTCTGATACCGCACTCTCGGTCTGACTCTCTATCGTATCTGTTGTCGTCTGCGAGCAGCCTGCCGTCGCCAGCATGGCGGCCGACACCATGACAAGGCCGCACAGCAGCCTGATTTTCCTGTAACGCATTGTTGATCCTCCTCTGAATATCTTTTTTACCCATAAAAATACCCCGCGGTTTCCCTACGGGGTATCCGACCGGCTCATCATACAGAACGCGGATGTTGTAAATGTGAAAAATTTATGATAATTCTGTGTCCAGAAATGCCCGCAGCGTCTGCGTGACGCTCGTACACACATGCCCCGCATGCGAACGCACTTCCGGGGCGGAATGCGCCATCGCGTAGCTGTGCGGCGTAAGCTCCAGCATAGAGATATCGTTCTGATTGTCGCCGAAAGCCATGACCTCGTCAGAACGAATTCCCTTTTTTACAATATAGGCGCGAAGCGCACTGCCCTTCCCCGAGCCCTTCATAATCATGTCAAACCAGTCATTCCCGGCACATAGAAAATCGGCAAGCGTCCCATACTTTTTCTCAAAAAATGTCCGAACTCCTTCAATATTTTCTGGAAAATCATAGACATACATCGCGATCTTCACGATCGTGTCGTCGATCTCATCCAGCTTCTGAAAGACGTAGGTCTCATTTTTCAGCACATTGGTAATCTGGTTTTCAAACCAGTCTGTTCTGGGATGGATATAACAGGCTTTCACGCCTGAAAGCAGAATATCCGTACAGGGAAGGCTCAGAATGTCCGCAGAAACCTCGCTCACCAGCTCACGCGGCAGCTTCTGCGCGTACTGGATTTCTTCATTCTCCATGACCAGCGCGCCGTTCTCACAGACAAAGCCGATCCGATCTTTATACTCGTCAAATACCCGCCGCATATTGGCATACTGCCGCCCGCTCGCCGCACAGAACTCATATCCCCGCTCCAGAAGCTCGCCCAGCACGTCCATAAAGCCCTCTTCCATCTCCTGCGTTCCTTCCGGAATCAGCGTCCCGTCCAGGTCGCTCGCAATCAATTTTATCATTTAGTCGTTCCTCAACAATAAAAGTGAATTTTATCATCCACGAAAAATTTCTTCCACTCTGTGCAGATATAAAAAAACTGGGCTGAAATAAATTCCATCAATTCCTTCAATTCTCCGGCAGGAATCTGACTCTTATTATTTGCCAGTATGCAGCCTCCATTTCGGGTAAGCCATATTTTTGTGCTGTTAGGTTTTGGATGCCCCTTAGAAACATGGACGTGTATAGCTTCGGTATTTTCATTTGACCAAAAATATATCTTATAGCCACTTACCGTAAACAAATTAGGCAATGTGAATTCCTCCTTCGGCGGCATAACGATACAAAAGATGCGCGTTGCTTTCAACCAATTTCTGAAACATTGCAATCTCATCGTCAGAATATCCCTGTCTCATAGTCCACTTATAAGTTGGAAGCTCACACCTCGCGGAGTCAAATCCATCTTCTGTGGGACGCTCAAAATGAACCAGAACTTTCTTAATATCTCCATCCTGAATAATATGCGAATGCACAATCTCTGTCCCATCTCCCAATGTCATATATGGATACATCATAGTACTCACCTCCTGCTATTTCTGCAAAACCACTGTTAACACTTATAGTACCAAACCTGGCATTTATTTTAAAGTATTTTTGGTCACGACACAAGTAATATTACACATGCAAGCAGCGCGAACGGCGCAATCGGTATCCCTTCCTCCTGCTCCCGCCCGCCGCGACGCCGCGCGGCCAGTCCCCACACCAGCGCGGCCGCCATCGCAAGGAACAGCACCATCAACACCGCCTCCGCTCCCAAATAAAAGCCGATCACGGCGAAGAGCTTCACGTCCCCCGCGCCGATGCCGCCGGGAAGGAATAGATAAAGGGAAAAAAGAAGACCGCCTGAAACTGCCATACCGGCGAGTGAGGCGCTGAGACTACCGAATCCGCAGATCAGCAGCAGAACCCTCGCAAAGAACAGGGTGAGAAGCAGGCCATTGGGAATCCGCCTGCTCCTCCCGTCCATCCACGCCGCGGCTGCAAGACCTGCGAGCAGAATGATTTCATTGATCATATACTTACATACACTAATTCTTAAAGCTGTGAATCGGCGCCGGAATGCGGCCTTTCCGGTTCACAAAATCGTCGCAGGAGAAGCGGCTGACCGGCATGATCGGCGCGTAGCCGAGCAGGCCGCCGAACTCCACCGTCTCTCCCACGCCTTTGCCGATGACCGGGATCAGACGCACAGCCGTGGTCTTCTGGTTCACCATCCCGATCGCCATCTCGTCCGCAATGATACCGGAGATCGTCGTCGCCTTCGTATCGCCCGGAATCGCGATCATGTCGAGTCCGACCGAACAGACACAGGTCATCGCTTCTAATTTTTCAAGACAAAGTGCTCCCGCCTGCACCGCGTCGATCATGCCCTGGTCCTCGCTGACCGGAATGAACGCGCCGCTTAAGCCGCCCACATAGGAAGAAGCCATGACGCCCCCCTTCTTCACCTGATCGTTCAGCAGGGCGAGCGCCGCCGTCGTGCCGGGCGCACCCGCGTACTCCACGCCGATCTCATGCAGGATGTCCGCGACGCTGTCGCCGACCGCCGGTGTCGGGGCGAGCGACAGATCAATGATACCGAAAGGAATCCCCAGCCTGCGGGAGGCTTCCTGCGCCACGAGCTGTCCCACGCGTGTCACCTTGAAAGCCGTCTTCTTGATTGTCTCACAGAGCACCTCAAAGCTCTCCCCGCGCACCTCCTCAAGCGCCTTCTTCACAACGCCCGGTCCGCTGACGCCCACGTTGATGACCGCGTCGCCCTCCGTGACACCGTGGAAAGCCCCCGCCATAAAAGGATTGTCGTCCGGCGCGTTGCAGAACACCACGAGTTTGGCGCAGCCCAGAGAGTCCTGCTCCTTCGTGAGCTCCGCTGTCTCCCTGATAATTTCACCCATAAGACGCACCGCGTCCATGTCAATGCCGGTCTTCGTCGAGCCGACGTTGACCGAGCTGCACACACGCTCCGTCTCAGCCAGAGCGCGCGGAATCGCGCGCATCAGCAGCTCGTCGCTCTTCGTGATGCCCTTCGAGACAAGCGCGGAAAAGCCGCCAAGGAAATTGACGCCGACCTCCTTCGCCGCCAGATCGAGCACCTTCGCGATCTCCACATAGTCGTCCGGCGTGCGGCAGGCCGCGCCGCCCACGAGCGCGATCGGCGTGACCGAGATGCGCTTATTGACGATCGGGATCCCGTACTGTGCTTCGATCGCCTTTCCGGTAGCGACAAGATCCCGCGCCGTCACTGTAATCTTTTCATAGATATTCTTCTTCAGGGTTTCCAGATCGGCGTCGATGCAGTCCAGCAGGCTGATGCCCAGTGTGATCGTGCGCACGTCGAGATTCTCCTGATCGATCATCTTGTTTGTCTCGATCACTTCGCTGATGTTAATCATAGTCTGTCCCATATGCTGTCCCTCTCCTTCAGATCCGGTGCATCATGTTGAAGATGTCCTCATGCTGGCAGCGGATGACGACGCCGATCTCCTGCCCGAGCGCGCCCAGGTCGCCGGACATCTCTGTGACGTCGCCCGCTCCTGCGGCGTCCACGATCATCATCATATTAAAATAGCCGTCCACAATCGTCTGGGAAATATTGAGAATGTTGACCTTGTGCTCTGCCAGATAGGTACAGACCTTCGCAATGATTCCGACGGTATCGTGCCCCACGACCGTGATGATAAATCTGTTTTGCATAATCTTATTTCCTCCTTAGATCTCACATAGATGGGAACGTTCGTCCCGCTTTGCCACCTCGATATCGAAATCGCCGGGGCTGTAATCCGTCGGGCCAAGCTGGATCTCCAGCTTCACTGTCTCATAAGCCAGCTCCTCGTAATTATTCTCCTTACTCAGATACCCGAGATAAATCTTTTTCATATCGTCATGTAGCACGCGGCACAAGAGCTCTCCCGCGCTCTCGTTCGAGAGATGCCCGCGTTCCCCGAGGATGCGCTGCTTGAGCGGATAGGGATAGCGCCCGACCTCGAGCATCCGCACATCGTGATTTGCCTCAAGGAGCAATACGTCCAGTCCCTGTAAATGCTGCACGATATAGTCGTCGTAGACGCCCATATCCGTCGCGACCGCAGCCTGCTTCCCGCCGCAGCAAAAATGATAGGCCACCGGCTCCGCCGCGTCATGGGAAATTGTGAAAGGCTGCGCCTCAATGTCACCCACCGTGAAGCTCTCGTCCGCGCGCACCACGTGATAGAGCTCCTCGTCAATCGCCCCTAAGCTCGCCGTCGCCTTCATGCGCCCGATCGTCCCCGCCGTCGCGTAGATCGGGAAACCATATTTTCTCGCCAGCACGCCGACGCCCTTGATATGGTCCACGTGTTCATGCGTGATCAGAAGTCCGTCAATATCCTGCCCGGTGAGTTCCAGCTCATGAAGGCCTTCCTCAATCCGCTTCGCGCTGACGCCCGCGTCCACCAGAAGCTGCGTCCGCCCGCTGCCTATGTAAATGCAGTTGCCGCTGCTTCCGCTGGCTATGCTGCAAAATCTCATCCTTTGTCCATCCCTCTTGTCAGTTCCGCTGCTGCAGCACCGCGTCGACCTGACGCCGTGTTTCCTCCACGCTGCCGTTATTGTCAATCACGCGGTCACAGCGCGCCAGGAATTCCTCATGCGTCCGCTGGCTGTGCAGCAGCGCGTCGATGCGTTTCTCGCTGTAGCCGCGGCTTTCGCGCAGCCTCTGCCGCCGATTCTCTTCTTTTGTATAGATATACCAGGTCTCGTCGCAGAAGGCCTCGTAGTGCTCCTCCAGAAACAGGGCTGCCTCCACGACCGCAAGCGTCTCGCCCTTTCGCTCGGCCTCATGCAGCCGCCGCAGAATCTCCCTCTTCACAGCAGGGTGAATGATACTGTTCAGAAGCAGCCGCTTCTCCTCATCCGCAAAGACCATATTTCCGAGCGCTTTCCGGTCAATCTTCCCATCCGGACTCACAATATCCTGTCCAAACGCCGCAAGCACCGGATCATAGGCGATCGCTCCCGGTTCCATGACCTCATGTCCCACCTGATCCGCCTCGATCCGCAGCGCGCCATAGTGCTCCTCCAGATAATCGAGCACTGCGCTCTTTCCGGCTCCGACGCCGCCGGTAACACCGATAATTCTCATCTACTTCGCCTCGTACCAGTTCTCGCCGCGGTGCAGGTCGATCTCCAGCTCCACCTTTAAGGTGGCCGCCTGCTGCATCTCCTCGCGCAGGATCCGCTCGACCTGATCCGCCTCCTCGTAAGGCGATTCGATCAGCAGCTCGTCGTGCACCTGCAGGATCAGCCGCGCCTTCAGCCCTTCCCGCTCCAGCCGCTCGTGCACACGGTTCATCGCAATCTTGATGATATCCGCCGCGGTGCCCTGGATCGGGGAATTCATCGCGACGCGCTCGCCGAAGGAGCGCTGCGCGAAATTCGAGGATTTCAGCTCCGGAATCGGTCTGCGCCTGCCGTACAACGTCGTCACATAGCCCTGTTCCTTCGCGCTCTGCACGAGTCCGTCCAGAAAGACCTTGATACCCGGATAAGTTTCAAAATAACGGTCAATGTACTGCTTCGCTTCCTTTGTCGAGATGCTCAGGTCCTGCGAGAGTCCGAAGGAGCTGATCCCGTAGACAATGCCAAAGTTGACCGCCTTCGCATTTCTGCGCTGCAACGGCGTCACCTCGTCAAGCGGCACGTGGAAGACCTGCGAGGCCGTGATGCGGTGGATATCCTCCGCCTGGCGGTAGGCCTCGATCAGCTTCTCATCGCCCGACATATGCGCCAGCACACGCAGCTCGATCTGTGAGTAGTCCGCGTCGATGAAGACGCATCCGTCCTTCGGGATGAAAACCTTGCGGATCAGCCGTCCCAGCTCCATCCGCACCGGAATATTCTGCAGGTTCGGCTCGGTGCTACTGATGCGGCCCGTCGCCGTGATCGTCTGATTAAAGTTCGAATGAATCCGCCCGTCCGCCGCGATGCAGGCGGCAAGGCCGTCCGCGTAGGTCGATTTCAGCTTCGTGAGCTGGCGGTACTCCAGCACATCGCGCACGATCTGGTGATCCGGCGCAAGCTTGTCGAGCACATCCGCCGAGGTGGAATAACCGGTCTTCGTCTTCTTTCCACCCTTCATGCTGAGCTTCTCAAATAAAATTACGCCCAGCTGCTTCGGGGAATTGATATTGAAAACTTCTCCCGCCGCCTCATGGATCTGATGCTCCAGCTCCTCGATGCGGCCCACAAGAGCGTCGCCGTACTCCTTCAGCTCTCGCTCGTTGACGCGCATGCCCTCGCGCTCCATGTCATAGAGCGTGAAGACGAGCGGCATCTCAATCTCGTCAAAAAGCCTGCGCATGCCTGTCTCTTCCAGCTTTTCCTCAAGTTCCTTAAGCTTCCGCAGCGTCGTGAGCGCCGCGTAAGGCTTTCCGATATCCGCGTGTGCGTAGCTGTTCATCAGCGGATTGATGAGATAGGCCGCAATTTCAATATCAAAGAGATGCTCGCGGTGGGAAGGCCGCACATAAGCCAGGATTTTCTTCACATCGGAGGCTGCGCAGAGCGGCACCCGCTCCACAATGCGCCCGAGTCGGTCGAGAAGGTATCCTTCTGTCAAGAAACCCTCCGCCGCCACGCAATATACTTCATTTTCTGACAGTGCGAGCGAGATACTCATCGGCTCCCCTGCGCAGATCTCGAAGGCGATGCGCTCCCGCTTCTCCGCCTCCGCGAAGAGATTCTCCGCCTCCGCGAAATCTGCCACGGGCTTTGCCTCCGGCTCCGCCGCCGATACTGCCTCCGTCGTCTCGAAGCGGACGAGCAGCTTCTTAAAATTCAGCTTTTTGCAGATTTCGTAGGCCTCCGCCGTATATAAATTTCCGATGCGGGCGGCGTCAAAGTCGAGCTCGAGCGGCGCGTTCACGCAGATCATCGCCAGCTCCTTGCTCATCACCGCCATATCGTAGTGATTTTTCAGCGCTTCCTTCGCGCGGTTCGGCTTGATCTCCTCCACATGCGCGTAGGCGTTCTCAATCGAGCCGTAGGTCACGACCAGACTGGTCGCGGTCTTCTCGCCGATCCCCGGCACGCCGGGGATATTGTCGGAGGCGTCGCCCATCAGGGCTTTGAGCTCGATGATCTGCGGCGGCGTCACCTGATAGGCGCTCACAACGTCCTTCGCATAGAAATTGTCGACCTCAGTCACGCCGCGTCTCGTCCGCGGCATGCGGATCAACACCCGCTCCGTCGCGAGCTGCAGAAGGTCGCGGTCGCCCGATACAATGACCGCATTAATACCACGCTCTTCAGCGAGCCGCGCCGCCGTGCCGAGCAGATCGTCCGCCTCATAGCCTTCCTGCATGAGCAGCGGAATCCCCATAGCCGTCAGCAGCTCTTTCATCACCGGAATCTGCTCCCGCAGCTCCTCCGGCATCGGCTTGCGCGTGCCCTTATAGGCCTCGTACCTCTTATGACGGAAAGTCGGCGCATGCAGGTCAAAGGCCACAGCCAGATACTCCGGCTGCTCCTCGTCCAGAATGCGAAACATAATATTCAGGAATCCGAAAATTCCGTTGGTGTGCAGGCCCTCCTGATTCGTCAGATCCGGTACGCCGTAGAAAGCTCGGTGGATCATGCTGTGCCCGTCGATCAATACGATCTTTTCACTCATTCAGAACAATCCTCTCATAATCAGGAAAAACAGCGCCGCCGTCGCAGCCATTTTCAGCAAAAAGGAATAGACATACCAGAAATGTACATCCAGCACGTCCTCCTCCGAGGTCTTCAGGGAGTCCACGACAAGCGTCCGGTAGTCCACCTTCTCCTCGTCCCCGTCCAACTGCCGGATGCCCGCGAAGACGGTGGCGTAAACCTCCAGCTCTTCATAACACTCCGGGCAGTGACGCACATGGCGAACGAATTCACCCTCCTGACGCTCTTCCAGATCCCCGTTGATATAGGGCACCAACAGGCGCTGCACTTCCTTACAATTCATACAATCGCTCCTGAAACACCTGTCAAAACATTAAAAACATCCTCGGATTGTTTCGCGTCCCGTGCTCCACAATCCCGCAGAAATCGACGGTCACACCCCAAGCTGGCTGCCAAGTGTCCGCGCCGCTTCCGCAATCGCCTCGTCGACGCCCGCCGGATTCTTGCCGCCGGCCTGCGCCATACCCGGGCGTCCGCCGCCGCCTCCGCCGACCTTCGCAGCGATGGCCTTGATGAGATTGCCCGCGTGCGCGCCCTTCTTCTGCGCGCCCTCGGTCGCGGTCGCCATCAGGCTGACCTTGCCCTCATTCACCGCGGCGAGCACGACGACGCCCTCACCGAGCTTTTCTTTAAGCTGGTCGCCGAGCTCTCGAAGACCGTTTATATCGACGCCCATGAGCTTTGCGGCCAGCAGCTTCACGCCGCCGATCTCCTGCACCTGATCCATCACATCGCCGAGCGCGTCCTTCGCCGCGCGGCTCTTCAGCGACTCGTTCTCGCTCTGCAGCGCCTTGATTTCGGCATAGAGATGGCCAATCTTCTCCGTCACGCCGGAGGGCGTCGTCTTCAAAAGATGCGCCGCCTTCTGCAGCTCTGCCTCCTGCTCCTTATAATAGTCGAACACGCCCTGTCCGGTCAACGCCTCGATCCGGCGCACGCCCGCGGCGATGCCGGACTCCGACACGATCTTGAAGGCCGTGATCACGCCCGTGTTCGCGACATGCGTACCGCCGCAGAGCTCCTTTGAGAAATCGCCCATCGACACCACGCGAACCTCGTCGGAATACTTCTCCCCAAAGAGCGCCATCGCGCCGGTCTTCTTCGCCTCCTCGATATTCATAATCTGCGTCGTCACCGGGAGCGACGCACGAATCTCTTCATTGACAATGCGCTCCGTCTCGGCCAGCTCCTCCGCCGTCATCTGCTGGAAATGCGCGAAGTCAAAACGCAGACGGTCCGGCGTCACGAGGGAGCCCTTCTGCTCGACGTGATTGCCGAGCACGATTTTCAGCGCCTTCTGCAGAAGATGCGTCGCACTGTGATTCTTACAAGTATCGGAACGGCCCGCCTCATCGACGCGTAAGGTCACGACGTCGCCGACCTTGATCATGCCCTTCGTCATATGGCCCACATGGCCATACTTGCCGCCGAGCAGCTTGATCGTATCCTCGACCACGAATTCTCCGTCGCCGACCTTGATCACGCCCTTGTCGCCCTGCTGGCCGCCCATTGTCGCGTAGAACGGCGTCTGCTCCACGAAGATCGTGCCCCGCTCTCCGTCCGTCAGCGCCTCGACGATCTCGCTCTCCGTCGTCAGCACCGTCACCTTCGACTGCTCCGTCAGCCTGTCGTAGCCGACAAACTCCGTCGTCACGGAGGCGTCGATTTCATCGTAAACCGTCGCGTCCGCACCCATATAGTTCGTCACCGCGCGCGCGGAGCGAGCCTTATTTCTCTGCTCTTCCATGCATGCCTTAAAGCCTTCCTCGTCGATCGCGTAGCCCTTCTCTTCGAGAATCTCACTCGTAAGGTCGAGCGGGAATCCGTAGGTGTCGTAGAGCTTGAACGCGTTCGCGCCGGACAGCGTCGTCTCGCCCGCGGCCTTCATCTCCTCCTCCATCTGCGCGAGGATGCTCAGCCCCTGGTCGATCGTCTTATTGAACTTATCCTCCTCCTGCGTCAGCACCTTGAAGATAAATTCCCTCTTCTCATCCAGCTCCGGATAGCCGTCCTTCGAGCCCTCGATCACGGTCTCGGAGAGCTTCGCGAGGAGTTTCCCATCCACACCGAGCAGCCTGCCGTGGCGAGCCGCCCTACGGATCAGGCGGCGCAGCACGTAGCCGCGGCCCTCATTCGTCGGCATGATACCGTCGGAGATCATGAAGGTCGCCGAGCGGATATGGTCTGTAATCAGGCGGATCGAGACGTCCTTCTCCTCGGAATCATGATAAGCACAGTGCGCGAACTCGCAGACCTTGTCCCGCAGCGCGCGGATCGTGTCCACGTCGAAAATCGAATCCACATCCTGCACGACCGAGGCGAGACGCTCCAGGCCCATGCCGGTGTCGATATTCTTCTGCTCCAGCTCGGTGTAATGATTATTTCCGTCGTTGTCAAACTGCGTGAAAACGTCGTTCCAGATCTCCATGTAGCGGTCGCAGTCGCAGCCGACCGTGCAGCCTGGCTTGCCGCAACCGTACTTCTCGCCGCGGTCATAGTAGACCTCCGAGCAGGGGCCGCAGGGACCCGCGCCATGCTCCCAGAAGTTGTCCTCCTTGCCGAAGCGGAAGATCCGCTCCGCCGGAATGCCAATCTTCTTATTCCAGATCTCAAAGGCCTCGTCGTCGTCCTGATAGACCGAAGGATACAGCCGGTCCGCATCGAGTCCCACCACGTCTGTCAGAAACTCCCAGGTCCACGCGATCGCTTCCTCTTTAAAATAATCTCCGAAGGAGAAATTGCCCAGCATCTCGAAGAAGGTGCCGTGGCGCGCTGTTTTTCCGACATTCTCAATATCGCCGGTGCGGATGCACTTCTGGCAGGTCGTCACGCGCTTGCGCGGCGGGATCTCTGTGCCCGTAAAGTAAGGCTTCAGCGGCGCCATGCCGGAGTTGATCAACAAAAGGCTCTTGTCATTATGAGGCACCAGCGAGAAGCTGTTCATCCGCAGATGCCCCTTACTCTCAAAATACTCCAGAAACATCCTCCGCAGCTCGTTTACACCGTATTTTTCCACTTTCTTTTCCTCCAATCTATTGCACAGCATAAAAAAATGCCGCGCAAAACCGCAGCCTCAGGCGGCGGTTTACATACTCCTGTAAATCATAGCACACGATTCCATGGACTGCAAATCTTTTTTATGCTTTCAGGTAGTGCGTATTTCTGCCCTTTCCCTCCTGTACGATTTTCCCGTCTTCCACCAGCTTTTTCAAAGTACGGCCACACACAGATCGACTGAGCCCCAGTTTTTCTTCCGCATCCTTTCGCCTGATACTGCCCTGTTCCTGCAAGAACAGAAGCAGCTTTCTCTCGTCCGTATCGCCGGAATTCCCCCTTTGCCCGGCTAACCCAGCATTGGACGGCACATTCAGATTCGGCAGAATAATCTTAAACGCATTGTCTGATGTTTCGATCTGCGGTGTCACACCACTTCCCTCATAAGCGTCCATGATTTTGCGAATGCCTGTCCCGTATGCCTCGATCAGTTCCAGGCGATAGAACACGTTTGCCAGATTTGCATTACGGCAAACAGAGATCCCCATCATGACATCATCCAGAGTGACTCCACTGACCAGCCCGCCAATGGAAACAAATTCTATTCTATCTGTATAGATACTGATCAACGCACTGGCGCGGAAGGAATATTCACGATGAACCAGCAGATTCAGCAACGCTTCCCGCACAGCCACCTCTGGAATATCCCTCTTATCAATACGGCGGAGTTTATCAAAGGTCGAGTGTACCGGATTTCGAAAATCAATATATTCATAAACCTCGTTCATCTGTTTCAACAGCGAGCCGGTGAATTCCCTTCGGTCTTTAAACTCGCTCTGGGTTGTTCCTTCAAAAACCGCTGTTTTGATTGTATGAACACACTGATCCGAAAGCAAAAGCCCCAGGTTTGTATAGACGCCATCTCTGCTTGTGATTCCCAGCGTTCTCATCTGAGCAGGGCCAAAAGCAGTGTTCCTTTTAGAAAATTCATTTGCAGCAGTATCAAATGTCAATTCCTGTTCCAGAGATCTCATTTCCTCAAAATGATCACCATCCGTCTCCTTGATCATGTGCCGGATTGCAGTGTTCGTCGCCGGTGCAGACGAATAACCCTGACGAACATACACGCCTTCCGGCCGCAGACCTTTTCTGGCAATATAATAAGGCCGTTCTGTTCCCTGTTGAATATCAACTAAAACGACCTGTTTCCCCTCCATCTCTACCGTCTCGTAATGAATAAACATTGTCAGATCCGGCTTGATCGCATCTCGAACCATGTTGCTGATCTGTAGCGTCTCGCTGTCAGGATCGGCAACGCCAACCACGGTTCCGTCATCCTGAATTCCAATATAAAGTTTCCCGCCTTCACAGTTTGCAAATGCTATAATCTCTTTCTTCACATCGTCAGCCACGATCAACTTAAATTCGACGCTCTCGCTTTCCCTTCGTATCATTATCATCGCCTCCGGATTGTTTCTGCTCATATTCTACCCGATTCTACCCATTCTGTCAATTATCCGGGTTGAATGAGCAGAATATCTATGACATCGTCGCTGATTGTGCTCCAAATTACAACACACTGGAAATTCTGTCTTATGCTCTCAGGTAACGGCTGGAGCGCCCCTGCCCGATCTGTTCAATCACACCCGCTTTTACCATAGAGCCAAGCACTGCCTCCACGGTCGTTGGACTGACGCCAGGCAATATACGACAGATTTCCACACTCATAAAGGGGACAGTCCATCAGAAGACTGCCCCCTTTTCTTATGCACAAAAATAATTTATTTCTCCCGCTCGATCAGCTTCCAGGTCGCGTCCACGAGGTGCCGGAACTGCGGGTCCTCGAGCTGCAGGCAGATCATGCTCTGGCGCGAACTGTTCACGTCCTCGCCGGAGATCTCGGTCATGCCGTACTTGCGGCAGAGACCCTGCAGGCGTGTCATCTGCTCCTTTGTGTTGCGGGCGGGCATGTAAGTCACGCCGCGCACCCCTTCCTCCTTCAGCATCTCGAAGAGCTCGTCCAGAAAATCGTCCTCAAACTTCGCGGCCTTCTTATCTCCGGTCACAGAGCTCGTTACATCGCCGAGGTAGGCATAGCAGAGAATCGCACCGACTTCGTCCGCGAGCTTCACCAAATCGGCGAAGGGCATGCACTCGTCGGTGGCTGGGATGTAGATCTTCTCCACCAGCTCCGCCTTCATGACGCCGAGCAGATCGTAGACGAAATGCGGGTTCTGCGGATCGGAGAGCTGCCCCTTCTGCTTTTCAGACAGGGTAATGCCAAGATTCTTTTCCACAAAGTCCGCGCATTTTTCCTTTCCAGCCTTCGCGATCACCTTCTCGCTCAGCGCGCAGAGCAGATGCCGCTCCGTGACGGAACCGCCGTTTGCATACTGTGAAATCGGAAGCACGTCCTTATCAAAATCAAGCGTGATTCCATAGGGCTCCATCAGCGCGTTAATATTGTTGACCATCGCACGGTTGCGGATATTGCGCTTCTCGCGCAGCGGCGCGAATGCCTCACTTAAACGTGCAAATCCCGCAGCCGGAACGCTGTGGATCGCCATATAGGCGATACCTGCCTGATCCGGATTGTTCAGCTTTCTCCCCGCCATCCGCGTACCCGCAAGGCTCGCACGGCACTCCATACCGCAGGTCGTCCCGATCCCCGCGATCTCGCCGGCTCGGCGGAACTCCTCCGCCCCGGAAATCGTATCGTGATCCATGATCCCCGCAGTCTGAAGCCCCTCATCCCGCGCGCAGTAGACCGCCGCCGTCGGGGAGTAGGGTGAGAAGGAATAGATCGTATGGATGTGGTTGTTGGCAAACTGCGGCTTCACTTCGGGCTTCTGCTTTTCCTCAGAGAGAAGCTTTTTGAGATTCTTCAGGCGCACCTCCGGATCGGCCGCGTTCAGCAGCTTCAGGACTTCCTGCCGTTCTTCGAATTTATCCATGGAATCCTCCTAGCTCAGCATCGTCTGGCCGCCGGTCACCGGGATCGCCTGGCCGGTCTCATACTCCTGCTCCACACAGTAGAACAGCGCCTTCGAGACGTCCACCGGCGTACAGCCCCTCTTGATCGGGGATTTGGACAGATAGTAATCCTTTACATCCTGCACAGTCTTCGCTCCCGGTACTTTTCCGTTGTTGAGATACTGCACAAAGAGGCCCTTCTCCGGATCGGACCACAGCGGACCATCGTAGAAATTACCTGGGCAAATCGCATTGACCTTGATCTGCGAGTCCACCAGCTCCAGCGCGAAGCTCTGCGTCAGGCCGATACCGCCAAACTTGCCGCCTGCGTAGGCACTATTGTTCTTCGAGCCCGTCAGGCCGGACTTGGAATTGATCTGGATAATGTCGAACCAGAGCTCCGGATCCGCCTCGTGCTGCGCCTTCATGATCGCGGAGGCCGCACGCGCCGCGTTGAAGAAACCGATATAATTGACCTTCGTCACGAAGGTGAAGGCTTCCGGCGTGATCGCCTCGAGACTGCCCGCCTTGAGGACGCCCGCGTTGGATACGAAAATATCAAGGCCGCCGAAGCGCTCCACCGCGTTGCAGACCATGTCCTCCATCGACTGCGCATCGGAGACGTCGACCTTCAGGCCGACCGCACGCTCGCCGAGTCCCTTCGCCGACTCGACCGCCTGTGCCTCATTTAAGTCCGCCAAAACGACCGTAGCGCCCTCGCGGTACATCTCCGTCGCGATGCCGAGGCCAAAGCCCTGCGCGCCGCCGGTGACGATCGCGATCTTCCCCGCCAGGCGTCCGGTCGTCGCCGGGCGATTGTGAATGTTTTTCTTTGCGTACTCTTTTGCTTCTGCTAAATTCATACTGCTCTCTCCTCCTGCTCCATCGTTCAGCATATTCTGCCGACAGATTTGTTCTGCCAAAAAGTATAGCACATTCTTAATCTAAATGAAATACCAACGTAAGAAAGCGCCCCGTTATTCTTTTTCCGATTCGTCGGCATTTTGATCGTTTCCATATACGATCACCAAATAATTCTGCCGATATTCCTGCGGGGTGATCCCTTCCATTTTTCTGAAAAAGCGATAGAAATAGGTCTCGCTTTCGATTCCAACCTCCTGAGCGATTACGCTGACCGGAAGATTGGTGGTTCGCATCAGATATTTGGCCTGCATCAGCCGCATGTGACTGCAATAATCCTTGGGGGTCTGCCCCATGTAACGCTTAAACAGCTTTTGCAGATAACAGGGATTCAGGTTGAAATGCTCTCCCAGAAACTGGAGCGAGCAGTTCCCGTATAATTAAGCTGAATATACGCCTGTATATCCGTAACGATTTTAGGTATATCCTCCGAAGAATGGGAATCCATGACATCCAGTATACACTGTGAAAGGATGCGCGTCAGGATATCCTGTGTCCTGACGTCGTTTTCAAACTGATGAATACCGGAATTGTCCAGTTCTATCAAATCCTGTAGAGAATTTCTGATAGCCAGGACATTCTCCGGATGCGTCTCCGGCCTGTTATTATTTCGTTTCAGGAAATGCTCATATAAAGCTCTCACATTCCCTCCATAGAAATGAACCCACAGGAAATCCCAGCTGGCAGTAGACGGATCCGTAAAATATTTCATTCTTTTCCGACAATCCAGCCAACAGATGCTTCCCGGAGAAAGCTTCCAAAGCTTTCCGTCGTAATCAACCTCTCCGCCGCCCGAGAGCGTCAGCATCATCAAAAATGAATCAAAGCCCTCTCTGCCCGTATAATATCCGGGACCGGCGATATAATGCCCGCACTCCTGCATATACAAAAATGAACTCTTTGCTGCAACAGTGGCGGAAACAATATGCCACCGGGTTTCCTTCCCGAGATCCAGCTCATATTCTTCAAACAAACCCGACATAAGCTTCCTCTCCATCCATTCCCAGGTCAGTTCATGAAAATTCGCATCGGTCTTATTATATCTGCATCCCGATGCAATGTAAAACACATCTGTCTGTGAAAACAGCTGCCCGGAACCAGACCGCAAAGTATATGGTTCTGAGCAGCTGCGACATCTATTTGTTCAGTTCGACCCAGTTGATATGCAGCAGGGAAGCAACCTTTCTAAGCTGCGACGCATTGTGTCCGACGCTCATGGCAAAATGATGCGTGGGCAGCTCCCGGAACCATTCGTCCATGTAGGCGTCCGGATCTTTTTTGAACTTCACCGGCGTCTGCGTATTTCCGATTGTCATAATCGTACCTTCCACCGACTCCGCTTCCGTAATAATAAATTTCAGCTTGCCGTCAATGGTCTGCGTACAGTTCAGGTTCGTGATCGGTCCCTGCATGACCTTTGCCTCGACGGAAACGCCTGTACCCTGCTTTCCGTGATAGAGGCCGAGACCGCGGAGGATAGGCTTGCTCCTGGCAATCTTCAGATGGAAGGGTCCATCGTGTCCAAGAAGGATCGTCCCATTCTTATAATCAGTCACAACTATCTCACAGAAGCTGCCGCCGATACCGAGAAGATCGCAGATTTTCATCGCCAGGCAGGTCTTCAGATCACCCTCGCCCGCGCAGGGGACTCCCGCTGCCGTAAGCAGGAAATGACCCACAATAAAACCGCTCTGAATCTGCTCGTAATACCCGTCCGGGGCTCCATGGTAATAGTAGGCAAGCGCATCCAGATCAAACTCCTGTACCATCTTCTCCTGTGCTACAGCCACCTTTGCGGACCAGTTCAGCTGCTCTTCGGTCGGCTTCTTTGCCAGCGGATCCGCGGCGTCGTCCTCGCTGATCACAAAGAATTCCGCGATCTTCGCTCTCATGGCGGTCACCTCATCCTCTGTTACCGTCTGAAGCTGGCGCTCGAGATCGCACATTTCCAGAACCTGCAGATGCGCGCCGCTCTCGCTCTGGAACATGGTAAAATCACTGTACAGATCCAGCATGCCGCTGTAATTGTTCCCGAGGAAACCAAAACGTGCTCCTTTCAGGTTACGACTGACCATCGCCGCGTTCACCCATTCTCGGATTTCCTTCCAGGCTCTGACTGCTTCGGGACGCTCTGCGGTCACTTCATTTGTCAGGGAAATCTCCGGCGTCTCACTCAATCCAAGAAGACCATTGACCACCTCACAGGAAATATTCGCGCGGTGCAGCGCGTTCACAATCTCCGGCACAGGACAGGCGCCGCAATGGGCGAGCCATTCTCCGGTTGTGGTCTTCGCATAATTAATCTGATCGGTCGGCTGCAGATTCAGAATAACGACCGGCACTTTGCATATCTGATGAATCGGAAGAACTGAGGCGCTGGTTACATAAGTCGCCGCATGGGCGAAAATCAGATCGACATTGTGCTCGTTAAAATATTCGCCCGCCTTCTGGCCCGCCCTCTCACAGTCCACAAGACCAAAGTTGTATACTTCCGCGTCTGCTTCGAGTTTTCCCGCTATGAATTTCCCATAATCCTTCAGACGCTGCTCAAGCCCCGGAAACTGTGCCCAATAAGCCTTCAGTCCCATGCTGTACAGTCCGATACGAGGTTTCTTCGTCTCTTTTCACTCCATAACACCACTCCTTCTCAGTCTAAATGAAATACCGGATGCAGATCGACGCATACCGGGCTGTTGTCCGGATTCGTCTCCATAATATCAGCCATAAAATCCCACCACTTACGGTTGATCTCTGTATCGGCGCTCTTCGCCCACAGCTCCTCGTCTTCTATTTCAATAGAAGCAAACAGAACCAGCGTCTCCTTGTCCAGAAAGATCGAGTAATTCTTTCCTCCGTACTGGTGAATCATATCCCGCATCTCGGGCCAGAGCTGATTATGCCGTACTTCATATTCCTCTTCTTTCCCCGGGTACAGTTTCATTTTAAAGGCCTTTATCATCGAATTTATCCCCTTTCAAAATGTCTGGCAGGGTTTCCCCTGCCAGACGGATTCAGAAAACACACTGTTCCGATTAGTAGATCTCAGCCCACTCCTCAATATTGTCGGCAGTGAATTCATAAGGCGGTCCCACGATGATCTGCATAGAATAAACGCCAACAGACTCATCGCCCTCGATCACTTCATACTCAGAACCATTCGCAGCTGTAAAGGTCTCGCCAACAGCACCGGTGGTATCGCCGTCGATCAGGCACTGAATCGCGTAAGCCGCAGTCGCGCCGACATCAATCGGATTCCACAGATACATGTACGGGCAGGGCAGATCGTCGCCAACATAGCCGTTCATCTCGGACGGAAGTCCAAGTCCGGCCACCTTGACAGAGGAACCGGCGTTCTGCACAGCCTGCGCGCAGGCCAGAATGCCTACGGTCGTCGGGCAGCAGATAACCTCAAGATCCGGATAATTCGTCAGCAGGGACTCTGTCTGATCATAGGACTTCTGGCTCTCATCGTCGCCATAGACCGTCTCTACCCATACCAGATCCGCATACTTGTCGTCGCTCTCGATGATCTGCTCCATGGCAGCAATCCAGGAGTTCTGGTTCGTCGCGGTGGAAGTCGCGGACAGAACCGCAAACTCGCCCTCGCCGCCCGTCATATCATAGAC